>JAYKJM010000051.1:0-4320 GCA_035285385.1 Vampirovibrionales bacterium | reverse complement strand
GGATCGATCGTCTCAATGTTATGGATCGAACCCTGTTGAGGCTGGCACTGGCCGAAATTGAGTTTATCGCAGATGTTGATACCGCCGTCACGGTCAATGAAGTGGTCGAGTTGGCAAAACTCTACGCTACCGAGGACAGCTACAAGTTTATTAACGGGGTTTTAGGAGGCGTTGTTCGTCACCAGCCACTGACCCCACCGTTGGGTTTATAACGAACCACAGGAGAGCCCTAATGTCTGTTCAATCACTGGCAGGCCGCCGAGATAATCGCAGCGTCGATGAGCTTCGCCCGATAGAGCTGATTCGTCGTTATACACGCTACGCACCGGGTTCTGTGTTGTCCTGTTTTGGCCATACCAAGGTCATTGTCACAGCAACCATTGAAGAGCGCGTCCCACGGCACGTGCACGTTAAAAATCAAACCTCAGGAGAGCAACAGGGTTGGATTACAGCCGAATACGCCATGTTACCCGGCGCGACCCATACCCGAAGCAACCGTGACAAGCTGTATCCCTCAGGTCGCTCGCAGGAAATTCAGCGTTTGATTGGCCGTACCATGCGCACAGCTGTTGATTTAAGACATCTGGGTGCTCGAACCATTACGCTGGATGCAGATGTGCTTCAGGCAGATGGCGGTACTCGAGTTGCAGCCATTACGGGGGCCTACGTCGCCTTGGTTGATGCGCTAAAAACGCTTGTGGCTGACAAGAAACTGGATAATCTGCCTGTGATTACGCCCATTGCAGCGGTTAGCGTGGGCATTATTGACGGGTGTCCCATGTTGGATCTTTGCTATGAAGAAGATTCATCGGCAGAAGTTGACGCCAACGTTGTGATGAACGCCCTTGGGCAGTTTCTGGAGGTGCAGGCCACCGCTGAAAGCGCTCCTTTTGATGCAAAACAGCTCGAAGCCATGCTCGCCTTGGCCAAAGCAGGGATTGAGAAACTGTTTGACTATCAACAAGCAGCCTTAATGGCAGCATAGTCTCACCCGCTCAATACTGCCAAGTGAGCAAAAAGCCCGCTTAAAAACGACTTTTAAAGCAAAACAGACGCAATGTTGCGCCTGTCCTGGAGTATCAATATTTATCAAATAGTTACTGAAAGCGGGTTTAGTTTGGAGACGTATTGCTGTGAGCCATCTCCGAGAGCGTTTTACGGCCTGTGGCTTCGAGATCCTCTGCGGTGGTCTTCAAAGCCCCCACAATGGCTTCCGCTTTGTGTTTGAGATTTTCCCGGACAGCATCAACCGAGGTTTCGGCTTTTGAGCGCAGCTGATGCACGGTTTCACCCAGCCGATCGCTCACATCTGATGCTTTATGACGAGCCACATCATAGCCCGACTTAACAGCGCTCACCGTATCATCCACACTGTGACGCCATTGTTCTTTCACGCGCTGGCGGGTTTCCTGGCCACTTCGCGGCGCAAACAGCAATCCCAAAAGGACACCCACACCAAGTCCGCTAAGCAACCCGATGAGTACACTCAAAAATGATGAGCCTTCACGTTGAGACATTGAGATGCCCTCCTTAACACTGATTCTAATGGCCTTGTTTTATTTTAAGGGATTTTACAGACAAACTGTTCTTTCATCACGGATTGTTAATGTTATCGGTTAGTTCGAGGGGGAGCCGGCTCGCAATTTTTTAAAAATGCGATGGGCTCACGCCTTGGGCTCTATTGCAGGAGTCCTAATGTCATCGGCAAGGCCATATTGTACGACTTCTTGCGGCGTCAAGTACCAATCTGAGCCATTGTGTGTTTTCTCTTTCAATGTAGAGGCATCTAATTTGCCGTTACTATTAGCAATAATGGTATCTCTAACAAGACTATTGTTACCCCTTAGGTAATCTGCCAATGCTCTAAACTCCAGTTCATACCGAGGGAGAGAGGATCCTGAAATTTCAGGGATCCTTGATTCATGTATCATATACTCCCCTAATGGGCTAACAAATCGATGGCCTCGAGACCCATTGGCTAAAAATAAAATAGCAAAGCTCATAGCACAGTCTGCATAGACTTCAATGGTTAGTCCTTGCTTTTTGATATCGTCCATAGTTTGGAGTAATTTTCGGCCAGACAAAACATCGCCACCCAAGCAATTAAGATGTAGCACAATTGGCTGATCTGTCTTGCCTGACTTGAGTAACGCGGCAGCTTGACTCCTCATCTCTTAAACAATTGGCTGTATTTCACTGAGTGTCAATTCGCCAGATACTGTAATCGGTTTATGTTGAATTTTATCAGCGTCAGATGGCTCAATCGGTTTTATCTCATTTGGTGTCACAGCGGCTGAGGAAGATGTTCCAAAATGTATAGTCTGCATAGAATGATTGTCTCCTTCTAAATTAGGTAGTGTCGACACTACCTAGATTAAACCTACAAAACCTAAAAAGTTGCCCACAGTAAGCGAACCATCATCCTCGATAGCTTCCACAAAATGGCGTGATATACTTTTTAGGGTGAAACGCCATCTATCATTTGTCTTTGTGACCCTTTAAGGCAACCTTAAAAAGTTCAAAAAAGAGAAGGCCAAAACAAGTCCATAGTCGTCTTTTTTTGCTGTAAAGTGCTCTTTTTTTATGAGTCAAACCGTGATCCACCCAGCTGCAACGCTTGAAAAGTTGAATCCGGCCAACGAAACACCGCTGCCCACGGTGCCTGTTGCAACCTCCGAAGACGTTCAACGTGCCCTTGAGAGGGCAAAAGCATTATTTAAATCAGTCAATAGCACGGCTTCCGCTTGTCCTAGGCATCGCCGACAGATAGCGCAGGTTTTAAAAACAGTGTCACGCCAGTTATTGCGTCGGTCTGCGTTTTGGAGCGATCTTCTTGCTCAGGAGGTTGGCAAGCCCGCTTTTGAAGCCATCGGTGGTGATGTGATGACAGCCACCAGTTGGCTTGACTATTGCGCCAAGCATGGCCCATCACTCTTGGATGAAAAACCCATTATAGCCAGAATGGCGCAGGTACTGGGTCGTCGCATTCATACGCGGCGAGCACCGTTTGGAGTAGCCGCTGTCATTACACCCTGGAATTACCCTTTAGGGATTTCTGTCTCGGGTATTTCCACCGCGCTGATGGGCGGCAATGCCGTTGTGTTTAAACCCAGCGAGCTTACACCGGGTGTGGGTGAAGCGGTTGCATCCCTGTTTCGTGAGGCGCTCGTTGAACACAGCCTATCACCCGACTGGGTTCAGTGCCTTCAGGGAGACGGCCACGTTGGCGCCATGCTAACCCATCATCCTGAGGTGGACATAGCAGTGTTTACGGGCAGCGAAGTGACGGGTCGCAACGTGCAGGCGGCGCTTCAAGCGCGTGGAAAAACAGCCATTCTGGAATTGGGCGGCAACGACGCGATGCTCGTTTTGCCAGATGTCGCCCCAACAGAAGCGCAAATTGATACACTGGCCAGCACAGCCGTGTGGGGTCGTTGCGTCAATGCTGGTCAAACCTGTTGTGCTGTCAAGCGTTTGTGGGTTCATCGCTCCCTAGCGCAGCCCTTAATAGAATCCATTGCCGATAAAATGAATCGCATCGTGGTGGGCTCTCCAGACGATGCCGCCTCGCAGATGGGGCCACTGATTTCTCGTGCGGCACTGAAAAAAATTACCGAGCAAGTCCAAGATGCCATTGACTTGGGCGCCAAGGTACTGGCTGGTGGCTATCCACTGGATGGGCCTGGCTATTTCTATCCCCCCACGTTGTTGGTGGATGTTGCTGAAGCGGCGCGTGTACTTAACGAAGAAGTCTTTGCACCTGTGCTGCCTGTCATCGTGTATCAGGATATTGACACCACGATTGAGCTAATCAACAAAACCAATTTAGGGCTATCGGCGAGCATTTTTGGCCCCGTGGCGCAGGCAAAAGACCTTGCCTGTCGAATCAACAGTGGCACCATAAGCATCAACGGCCTTCCGCATATGAACTTTGGCCTGCCTCAAATTCCGTGGGTAAGCTGGGGTCGAAGCGGGCCAGGCGTTAGCCATTCAGAGGCTGGCTTGTTAGCCTTGACGCAGCCACAGATTATTACCACCGAAGAGACGGCTCAAAAGCAGAGTTGGTTTTATCTGGCAAAACCCCAGAAAGATGGCGCCGCTTTAGCGCTGGCCATGGCGCAATGTATGGGTGCTGCATCGTTTGCTGGAAAATTAAAAGCCTTACCTGAGGTTGTATTTCGAGTATTAAAAAATAAATTGACCCCAAAATTGTAGGTTCAGACTGGTTTTAGCGAGATAGTTAGCGAGTTAAATAGAGTCCATGCGGTTTTTCTCACAATCCTCGCTGTGGTCAGAGCTCAGTCGATATCATCTGTTGGT
>JAYKJM010000050.1:0-11376 GCA_035285385.1 Vampirovibrionales bacterium | reverse complement strand
ACAAGCTCAAGCAATTCAGACGCGTTGCAACCCGCTACGACAAACTGGACGTCACTTTCATGGCATTTGTGTATCTGGCCAGTATTTTTATTATCTTGAAATAATTATATGTCGACACTACCTAAATTAATAGAAATATTATTAGCACTCATGACAATACTCCTCATTGTTCATAAACAAATACAAAAACTAAACGTTTGATGAAACCAACAAAACCCAGATTGTTTTCGAAAGGGTCTGCTGCAACTGGCTACACGGTCGAAAGAGAGAAAGAATATTTCCAACTTATAATAATTAAAACAATCTTAAATTGCCGATTGCTGTTTTTATATCAATTATTAAGAATACGTAATCCAAAATCTGAGCCTTTGAAACCGCCGATAATATTTAAGAAATGGCGCCTCTTCTGGTTTAAATACGCTTCTAATAGCTTTTAGTCCTTGCGGAGTCCCTCAAAAAGCTTGAGCAAAAACTTAACAATCTCATCACCCCTCATCACACCGAGCTTCATTTGCAGCGTGGGCGCGCTTGCAGCCTGTGAACTCACCCCTGCCACCCAACGCAATCTGTTCGCCAGCTTTGGATCAAGCTTAGCCTGGCGTTGCATCCATTCGGTCAAATTATAAGGCACGCTAATTCTCAGATACTCGCCGTCGGTTCGCACCGAGGGGAATTTTAGCTCAGTTGCCCAAATTCGCAACCGCACCAAATTCAGCAACTGATCGGCTTGCGGCGGGACCGGGCCAAAGCGATCCTGCCACTCGGCTCGAATCATATCGATCGAGCGCTCTGCGCTCACCATGGCCAGTCGTTTATACTCTGTCAGCTTGACCGTCTTGTCTCCAACCCATTTTTCAGGAATAAGCGCCGTCACGTTGAGATCAATAATGGCACTTTCTGGGGCTTTTTGCTGGGCTTTTTCAAGATCATCCCCCAATTGGACAGCTTCAATGCTATCTTGCAACATCTGACAATAGAGATCAAAGCCAATGGCCACCATATGGCCATGCTGCTCGCCTCCCAGAATATTACCCACCCCTCTAATTTCCATATCGCGTTGGGCAATCTGATAGCCACTGCCCAGTGCCGTAAATTCACGAATCGCCCGAAGACGGTTATTGGCATCTTCAGTCAGGATTTTATCGGGCGTGTAGTATAAAAAAGCATAAGCCTGGCGATCACTTCGCCCCACCCGTCCTCGAATTTGATACAACTGCGCCAGTCCAAAACGATCCGTCTGATCGATAATCATCGTGTTGGCGTTGGGGATATCAACCCCGCTTTCAATAATCGTGGTGCACAGGAGAATATCCGCCTGATGTTGTGCAAAATCTAGCATGGCATTTTCAAGCTGATGCTCGTTCAGCTGGCCGTGTGCCACGATGATTCGTGCCTCAGGCACAAGGCTTTGAAGATGGTTGGCCATTTCGTATATACTTTGCACGCGGTTGTGCAAAAAATACACCTGCCCCCCCCGATCAAGCTCATGCATGATGGCCAAGCGAACTTGCGCCGGATTATAGGGGCCGACATAGGTTTGCACAGGTGCCCGGTTGGTGGGAGGGGTGTTAATAAGCGACATTTCACGCACGCCTGAAAGCGACATGTAAAGTGTGCGAGGAATCGGCGTTGCCGACAGCGTCAGCACATCAACATGCGAGCGCAGGTGCTTGATTTTCTCTTTATGCGCCACCCCAAAGCGATGCTCTTCATCAATAACCAGCAAGCCAAGGTCTTTAAACTGAATGTCTTTTTGCAGCAGGCGATGAGTCCCCACCACGACATCAAGCTCGCCCTCGGCAAGGCGTTTGACAATTTCTCGCTGCTCAGCAGGGCTTCGAAAGCGCGACAACAACCCCACCCGAACGCTGTAGGGCGCAAAGCGATCCACCAGCGTTTGAAAGTGCTGCTGCGCTAAAATAGTGGTGGGCACTAACACAGCCGCCTGTTTACCACTCAAGACGGCCTTAAAAATAGCCCGTATAGCCACCTCGGTCTTACCAAACCCCACATCCCCGCAGATCAGGCGATCCATGGGCTTGTCGCTTTCCATATCCTTTTTAGTATCCAGAATCGCTTGCCACTGATCCGGGGTTTCAGTGTAAGGAAACGATTCTTCCAGCTCAATCTGCCAGGGAGAATCTGGGTCAAAGGCAACGCCCTTGACCTGAGCGCGCTTAGCATAAAGCGCCACGAGGTCTTTGGCGATACTTTCAAGCGATGATTTCACTTTTTTACGAACAGTTGACCACTCAATACCCCCCATTTTACTCAGTTTCGGAGGGGCATCACCAGCGCCACGATAGCGCGAGAGCAGATTGACCTGATCCACGGGAACATGAATTTTATCGCCCTTGGCATATTCAAGCGTAAGATATTCTCGAATTTCATTGTCCAGCTTCATTTGAGCCAAGGCTACAAACTGGCCGATACCGTGCTTGACGTGGACAACATAATCGCCCGGGCGCAACTCATCGATAGAATCAATGGCCTCGGCGTCCTCTTTGGATTTACGCTTAACGGGCGCCTGGTGCACCCGCTGCAATCGTTTGCGGCTAAAAAGTTCGCCATCGGTAATGTAGGCAATTTTCAGATCTTCTGAGGTTGAAAGCTCGAGTAAAAACCCTTCAGCTGGCCCATGCTTGCTAATCAAAATATCGCGATGTTTCAGTGCTGTGTTCTGTTTCTCGACATCCTGTCCATAAAAAGCCGGCAAGTCGGCTTCTCGGCAGGTATCGAGCACACGCTGAGGATAATCGGTACAGACAATGACGTGATACCCATCGCGACGCAAATGCGCCATATATTGCGTCGCCTTGATTAAATCGGCCTGAAAGCGCTCAGGTGGCTGATAGCTTAGGGTTAAAACCTGAGCATTCTTTTCAGTACTATTATGAAGCGCCAAACTTTCCTGAAGAATCCAGCGCGGGTATCGTTGCCGAAGCCTAGAGAGCGCCTCCTCCGCACTCACATGATGCGTTTGGTCAATATCCAATAAATGACCATGTTTTAAACCATCTTGAAGCTGGTGGGTAAGCTTATCGGCAACCCCTTCAAGATTATTCAAAAGCACATGCCAGTCTTCTGCCATCAGCCACGCATTTTGGGGCAGCTGTTCGGCAAGCGAAACAAAATTACCTCCCGTAGCCGAAGAGGACGGCTTGGCATCGGCCTTCTGAAACTCGTCCGACTGAAACTCTTCTGAGGCCATTAAAAGGGGGCTATAGTAAATGAGCCCATCGGGTAAAAAACCAAGCTGAGCCCCTTGCTTTAAAGCCTCGCGATGGCTGTCAATGGTGGCGCGCAAGCCCTCAAAGGCAATATCATCCAGAGTGGGACTTTGCCGCTCCAACGCCTGCTGGAGCATTTCTATCAAGTTGTCTCGACTCTGTCCAGTGGCAAATACCAGCGCACTTTTTGGCCAGATTTCGGCACTCTCGAGCGTTGCCGTTGAGCGCTGTGTTTCTGGATCAATCACCCGCAGGCTTTCGACGGTATCATCAAAAAATACGAGCCTTAGCGCGGCCGAATTCACGGTATAAATATCCAAAATATCGCCCCGACGGCTAAATTCACCGGGTTGGGCAATAAGTTTAGTGGCCGTGTAGCCCAAATCGACTAATCGCTCGGCCAAATAAACAGGCGCATCCTTAAAAGAGCTTTGGGCAGGCAAAACAGACTCGCCTTGGGTGATAACGAGGCGATGCTGTCTTAAAAAATTGATAGTGGGGTGTTTAAAAAGCAGTTGCCGCGCAGATATAACATAAATCCCCGGACGATTTTCCTTGGCCGCATTCAGAAAGTTCAAGTGTTGTACGAGCACCGGAGGCGGCATCACAGCCAGATCATAAGGAGAAAAGCCATCATCCGGGTATCGATACAAGGCCAGAGACGCATCGTTAGCCTTGCCCGACGTCAGGGTTGCATTGGCCTGAAATTGCTCAATGGCATACTGGAGGCGATTGGCCGAGGGGGGATCGCTGGCCACAAAGACGACGGGTCTTAGACAGGCTTGCGCCAGCGCCAAGGGCACCATGGCTTTTAGAGAGGTATTATTGAGCGGCTCAACGATAATATCGTGTGGTGAGTGTGTGGCCAACATGGCCTGCAACTGCACTAGCCAAGCCGACTGCGCCAGGCTGGATAAAAGAAAGCTGGAGGCAACATCAGCCACGGGCTCTTGAGTAGCAGGCAGGGTTGTGGTCATGAGAGAAGCGGCAGGCGGATTAACACCAGATGACGATTAACCTATCTAGCCTACCAGAATTACTCAATAAAGGTTACGGCTACCCTAAAAACCCTGGCAAAAAGTTGCTAAATCAAGCCCTTAGGCTTCAATAACCGTACCAATGGTACCGCCGTGTAAGAGCTGCTGAATGCTGCCAGCCTGGTTAAAATTAAACACCACAATAGGCAAGCGCGTTTCTTTACACAAAGAAACTGCCGTTTGATCCATTACCTTGAGATCACGCACCAAGACCTCGTCATACGTCAGTGAGTCAAAACGCTCGGCATCGACGTGCTGGCGAGGGTCCTTATCATAAACACCATCGATACCATTTTTAGCCATCAAAATGACATCGGCACTGATTTCAGCGGCTCTGAGGGCTGCGGTGGTATCGGTTGAAAAGAAGGGGTTACCTGTGCCGCCAGCAAAAATAACCACACGTCCCTTTTGCAGATGACGCATGGCACGCAGGCGAATATAGGGCTCTGCCACTTTATCCATACCAATGGCAGACAGGACGCGGGTTTCTATGTGCTTGGACTTGAGCACCCCTTGAAGCACGAGGGCGTTCATAATGGTAGCCAACATGCCGACATAATCTGCCGAAGCGCGATCCATACCAAGTTTGGTGCTGTTTTGCACGCCTCGAAAAATATTTCCGCCCCCCACAACAATCGCAACTTGAACGCCAGACTCTACAGCTTCACGGATTTCATCGGCGACGGTTGCCACAATATTGGGGTCTATGCCATAGCCTTGTGAGCCCATGAGCGCTTCACCACTGATTTTCAGTAAAATTCGGCGGTATTTGAGGGAATCAATCGATTGAGGAGTCACACAAGGCTCAGACAAAATGTCAGTGGGCATAAGGGGCCTACAAAAATGGAGCTATAAATAACCAGGATTCTGTCTTACACCGCAGCCAGTTGACATGCATCAGCTTCTGAAGGGTTGTCCTGGGCTTCACCGAGGACAAAACGTGCAAAACGGGCAATCGAGACGGTATCGTCAAGTGATTTTCCGGTTTCTTCCAGTAACTGCTGCACGGTTTTGGAAGGATCCTTGACGAAGGGCTGCAATAACAACACACGCTGCGCCATAATCTTGTCTACCCGTCCTTTGACAATATTGGCACGGATATTTTCAGGTTTACTCGCTAAATCTTCTTTGCCCATTTCAATTTCAGTTTCTTTGGCAATCACATCCGAAGGGATTTCACTGAGGGCAACGTAATCGGCGCCGGCACCCGCTAGCTGTAGACAGATATCTTTCGCCAACTGCGCCAGGGCAGGGTTTTTGGCCGTTTCAGCCTTGGTAGCAGACACCTCCACCAAAACACCCATTTTGCCACCCAAATGCACGTAACTTGAAATTAAGCCGTTTTCAGGGGCTTCAAAACGCACTAAACGACGCAGAGCCATATTTTCCTGAATGGCACTGATGGTGTCTGTCAAGAGATCTTTAAGCGTGCGTCCGGCATCTTCCGGATGCGCCAGAGCCAAGGCGGCATCGACATCGTGAGGATTATGCTGAGCCACTTGAGAGACAATACCAGAGACCATCGACTGGAAGCGGTCGTTTTTAGCAGCAAAATCGGTTTCACAATTCAATTCGGCCAGCGCCGCAATTTTACCGTCATTTAAAACCACGGCACCAACGGCACCCTCAGCAGTAGCGCGGGCGCTTTTCTTCTCAGCAGTTGCCATCCCCTTTTGACGAAGAATATCCATGGCTTTGGCTTCATCGCCATCAGCCTGCTCAAGAGCATTGCGGACGTCCATCATTCCGGAGCCGGTTTTTTCACGCAAACGTTTAATTTGATCCATTGAGACGGGCATGAGTTATAGATCTCCAATATAAAATTGCAAAAAAGTGACAAAATGCTTTAAAATATGCGACCAAAACTACCTAAGAACCAACGGCTGCTGGCTCAGGGGTAGCTTCAGCATCAGAGGTTGGCTGAGATGACGCATCGCTCGATTCAACCACGCGACCTGAAGGCGCCACTGATTCTGAGGATTTACCTTCTTTGAAGGAGGCGGCTTTCATTTCACGAGCACGGCGGCCTTCAATAATGGCATCTGCCATGAGGCCTGAAATTAAACGGATGGATTTAATGGCATCATCGTTGGCCGGAATCAGATAATCTGCCAGGGAAGGATCGCAGTTGGAGTCCACAATACTCACAATAGGCAATTTAGCGCGACGCGCTTCTTGCACGGCAATCATTTCACGCTTTTGATCCACAACAAAGACAACATCCGGCATGCCGCGCATATCTTTGAGGCCACCGAGGAAGTTATCCAGACGGGTCAGCTGACGGGTTAAAACAGCCACTTCTTTTTTAGGCAAGCGATCAAAATGGCCATTGTCGCGCATCTCTTCGAGCTCACGCAGCTTGTTGATACGCGTGCGGATGGTTTCAAAATTGGTGATGGTACCACCCAACCAGCGACGGTTAATAAAATACGCCCCACAGCGACGGGCTTCATCTTCAACGATGTCGGCGGCTTGACGCTTGGTGCCCACAAAGACAATTTTCTTGCCCGTGGCCGCGGCCTGTTTCATAAATTCATAGGCACGGTCAATCAGGATTGAGGTTTTGGTCAAATCAATAATATGAATCCCGTTGCGCTCCCCCCAGATAAAAGGCTTCATTTTGGGGTTCCAGCGTTTGGTTTGGTGTCCATAATGAACACCGGATTCCATCAATTGTTCGAGGGTTGCAACTGGCATGTGACAGCGATATCTCCGTGTAGGCAAGAAAACAAAAACATCAACATTTAAAATATTAAAAAATCAAACCGTCCGTGGTGCAAAAAAGCGGCATGGATCCGAAGCGGAAGAACTCGTGAGCGAAAAAATTCGTGAAAACGGATTCAGGCCACACACCACACGCGGTTGCTTAATCTTATACGCTCAAGCCAATACGGCAAGCAACCTGAGGCAATGACCTTAATAATGCCCCCCACACGTTACAAATCATCACGCACGGGGGCAGGCATAATCGCAATGACCAGGCGATGGCGATTGGCAAAGTTTATCATGGCCTCAGGCTCCAGAAACAAGGTTTGAGAGGCCTCTACGGCCAAAACCCGAAATCCTGCCTTATGCAGGGTTTTCATGGTGCGAAGCCCAACGGTGGGAATGTCAAATCGGTTATCTTGCTGAGGCTTGGCAACTTTGACCACACAGCCCCCCGGATGCCGACGACGAAACCACCATAAGCTACGCCGCCCCCACGCGCCGGCACGTCGAATACAGGCATCTGTACCCTCAATTGCTTCTAGTGCAAGCGCCATACCGTCTTTAACAACCACAGATTGTCCAACATCAATTTCTCCAATGGTTTTTGCCAACCTAAAGCCGTAAGCGATATCTTGAAGCTCATTTTCAGTAGGATGCTCCTGTGTCAAGACGCCTGCAGGCAATAAAAGCTCTTTTAGAAACCGACTTTGAGGAATAACCTGAATCCCGATACCTTCCAACATGCGACACAAGGTGCCCATCATTTGGTCATCACTCAGTGGTGAGGAGGCGCGAAGCTGCTGCAGGGCCTCAATGGCCAATTTATCCAAACGCGGGTTTCGAAATAAAATCCACTTATTGACTTTTCCAGCAAAGACTAAATCTTGGACGCCTTCCTGCTGAAGAAGCGCAAATGTTTGCCCCAGTAAACCGGCAGAAATGGGATAGACACGCTGACAAACATTCTGCAGCTGAGAGTAAGTGCGAGCATCCAATGAAAACCCAATAACCGTATGGCCTTCTTGGGTTGCGTTTTTTGCGGCAATAATGGGCAAATCCCCTTCGCCGGCAACCAGGCCAATTGTGCGATGGGCTACAGGCGACGAATTCGATGACAAAGCAGATGACTCGAGGGTGTGCACGTCTAATTTCTGAGTATGACGGTAGGGATGTTACAAGACTCAGTTTAGCTTAAAAAAGAAAGGCGGTATAAAGAAATGCCGCAGTGGGAAAAATCATCCAAATGACACTCCAAGCAAGCATGGAGGATCTTCAAGGCAGCGCTGTCAATACCAAAGCTCAGCTCAAACCAGACCAGAAGCAATATAATGAATGAGCTTGAAAAAAGTTCATATCAATTCCTCATGATTAAACCCTTCAGTTTTGAAATGTTTTGACCGAAAACCTGAAATAAGGAATTTTTTAGCCATCATCATGGTCTCGTCGGCATTAAATTTTCTTGGGGCAACGTTCTTCTGTCGTTGTGGATAGCCACTTTAATTGCATAAATAATGGAGTCACATACACATGTCATCATTTGAGGCTTGGGAAAAAGCAGCCAAGGGCTCAGGCCCCCATCATTTGGCAAGCACAAAAGAGCAAGAAAACGGCTTTAATAGATGGCTACAGTCAAAAGCACTGCCAAATCAAAGGATAGTTCTGGCTTATTCAGACCCAAAGTTGCTGGCTGAATATCAGGCTGTTTTAAATCGGGTTGGGTTTGAAGTATTTCCGGCAAAAACCGCAGAAGATGCACTTCAGATGGTGTATCGACACTTCCCAATTATGGTACTGGGCGAACTTCAATTGCCAGATTTAAACGGCTACCAACTCTGCCGGCTCATTAAAAATGACCCACTGATCAGCTGTATTCCATTTATCCTGGTCTCTGAATTTGACGTGAACGTGAACCGTTTTTGGGGATTTAAATGCGGCAGTGATGGCTTTATCTATAAGAAGGAATCTGCAAGTAATGGTTTACAAGAGATTAAGACGGTTTTAGAGCTGTTTGACTTCACGCTTCGGGATAACTTACCTGTATTTTCGGAAAATACCAGAGCGGATCTCATTGGCAGTGCCACGCAATCGCGATTGAAACAGCTGCTAGACAAAACCCTGGTTGAATCAACGCTGATGCAGGAATTTCGTGTTTTGTCAGATTTGGCGCAAGACATCAGCTTAATGAACCACTTACTATTCAGCCTTCTAGAAAGCGTCCTGGCATACGATTTAGCCGCTGTCTACTTTAAAGCACCGGGCAGATCGCCTCAAAATTTAACATTTCACATCCCCAGAACAGAAGATGTAAGCCTCTTTCCAGGCGAAAAAAATGAGAAACATACCCAACGCGCAATCTCAAAAACCGTCTGCGACACCACGTTGGCGCAGCTGCAGCAATTTTTCTTTGAAAACATCCACCATACCGATGTTCGCCCCATTTCAAAGGGAAATCACAATTTCTCAAGAGCATTCAGGTCGTTTGAACTGGCCCCTCCTGAGGTGATTGGCAGCTTGCAGGCAAACAATACACGACCTGAAACAGCCAACGAGCTCACCAGTTTAAATCGCTCGGATTTTTCAACCATTTACCTACACCCATTTTATCGCGACAATGAGCTCATTGGCGGCTTGGCACTTTTCTCGCTTGAAAGCGTTCAATACGAGCATATTTTCCCCATAAAGCTCGTCGAGCAAGAAATCCAGAGACTGGTCAATCAGCGTTACCTGGTCTGTCAGGCTGAAACGTATTACCTTTCAGATCCGCTGACGGGCGCCTATAATTATCGCTATTTTATGGCCATGCTCGAGAAGGAATTTACCCGCGCTCAACGCTACAAAACCCCGCTTTCATTGGTGATCGTTAATTTAGATGAGCTCAAACACTATAATGACGCCCACGGGTATTTACTGGGAGATGAAATTATTCGGCAGGTGGCTCACTACGCCAATGAAAATTTCCGTACAATTGATGTGGTAGCTCGCATTAGCGGCAAAGAATTTGCCGTCATCATGCCTGAAACCGATCCAGAAAAAGCTCATATTGCCTGTGAACGCTTCCGTCAAGCCATTGAGCGCAATCCGGTAGAATGGCGAGACACTAAAATTACCGCAACCGTCAGCCTAGGACTTGCCAGCCTTAAGCACCATCAAGAAACAGCCTCCGTTCTGCTTTCAAGGGCCAGCAATGCGTTGTTTATGGCAAAGAAAAAGGGACGAAATCGCATAGAAACCGCCCTAAATTAAGGCAATAAAACGACCGCCTCTGTAGACGAGGGCTGGATAAATTTTATTGCTTGATGCAACAGAGTCTGCGCAAAAGGGTTGAACCCAACGCATGCCTGCGCTATTTTTGACACGTTAGACTTTACAAGGGTAATGTCTTCAATAGCTGGCTCAATTTTATGCAACGGCAATACGTCATAAATGCCCGCCAGAAAGATTTAAATCGGTTTTTTTAATTATTTTCACTTATTTTGAAACGGATTTTGAACTATGCAAGCTGGAATACACCCTCAGTATTTTGAATTGACCCTCACCTGCAGCAAATGTGGCAATATCATTGAAACAGGGTCCGTGATGCCGTCCATTGAAGTCAGTATCTGCAACAACTGTCATGCGGCATTCTTGGGTGGAAAATCCACAACCTATGTGGATGCTGAAGGCCGAGTGGAGAAATTCATGAAAAAATTCGAAAAATCCAAAGCCATCAAAACCCAAAAAGCCGTTGAAACGGCTCAAAAAAGCAAGTAACCCATCATGCAAGCCCGTCGTGCCGCACGCGAACTCGCGTTGATTTTGTTGTTTGAGAGTTCTCAGGGCAGGCTATCCAAAGCACGTTCAGACGCTTTGATACCCCAAGGCTCTGAGACCCTTTGTCAGCTGCCTCCTCGCTCCGAAATCGAGGCCATGCTCGTAGACGCCGTTCGAAGCCTTCGTCAAATTGCAGAAGAACAACTTGAGCAGAGTGCTCAAGCCCTCTCCACCTTGCGAGACGCCCTTTATGAGCACGTCATCAGCCATCCTGATAATGCAGAGTCGCCGGTGGAAGCCAAGCTTTTGCCCGTTGCACTGCCCACAACTTCAGAGCTCTTTGAACAATTAGAAACCGCCATGGCGGGCTTAAACCAGCTGGGTCATGCGCTGGATGTACCGGAACTTGCGGCTCTCTCACAAACCAAGGACGTTCAGCAATACGCCATTCAGCTGGTACAACTGGCGCTTAAAAATGAAGCGGCGTTAGATGAAAAAATCTCCAGCCATAGTGAATCCTGGCGGATCGATCGTCTCAATGTTATGGATCGAACCCTGTTGAGGCTGGCACTGGCCGAAATTGAGTTTATCGCAGATGTTGATACCGCCGTCACGGTCAATGAAGTGGTCGAGTTGGCAAAACTCTACGC
>JAYKJM010000049.1:0-2548 GCA_035285385.1 Vampirovibrionales bacterium | reverse complement strand
AAATCAAAGTCAGAAGATACTACTGACTGGGGGGCATATCCTTGATACGGCATAAATGGGTTTTGATAAACCGGTAAAGGAGCCTGCGGAAACCCAAATCCAAAAAAGTTCACCGTGCCATTCACATTGCCAATTAAAGGAGTATTAAACCCACTATAGGCCATGTTTTGTGGCTGGCTGAAGGGTTGAAGCGAAAAAGATGACAATACTTGCGGCGGCATCAGCTGTTGCTGAGGTTGCGAAAATGGCCATGAATTGACTTGATTAAACTGACTCAACTGGTTATTTTGTTGGTAAATATTAAGCGCATTGATATTACTATTCGTAAAATGATAGCTGGTAGGATCCTGTGCCTGTGGATAACTGAAAAAATTGTTGCTCAAAGACATATTCATGCTAAATTTTCCATCCTCTCTCTCTCTGCTTCTCTCCAAGATAAGTTTTGATTTTTCTCTTTTTTCTTTCTCAAATGAGGGGGGTTCTCGCGTTACTCTTTTACTCTCGTGGTAATGAATGTGCCAAATCTCAGGTTATGGACTCTGTTTTGTTTTTAAAATCAACTCATTTTAGAGCTATATAAACATATAAAAAAATTTAATTGCCATTATTGCTAGATAAAAAATGAAAAATATCTTAAACATTTGTCTTTTCATCAGGATTTACACATGCCTATAAATGCCGTTAAGGGAATGCCGGACATTCTGCCTGTAGATTCAGCCGCTTGGCAACAGATTGAACAGGCCTTTACAGAAACTGTAAGCCGTGCAGGATACGGACTCATTCGGCCACCGTTGCTTGAAAATACCGAGTTATTTGAGCGCGGCGTGGGCGACAGTACCGATATTGTCACCAAGGAGATGTTCACCATTGAGCGAGAACATCGACGGATGACGCTTCGCCCGGAAGGCACAGCTGGCGTGGTAAGAGCCTTTATTGAACACGGCTTGAGTCGCCGTCCAAAGCCTGTTCGATTGGCCTATCTAGGGCCAATGTTTCGCTATGAACGCCCCCAGGCAGGCCGCCAGCGACAGTTTCATCAAGCCGGGGTGGAGCTTTTTGGTGTGGACTCTGCCGCGGCTGATGTTGAGGTGATTCAACTGGCCATGGCCGTCATTCGGGCTTGGCAAATTCCACCTGAGCGCTGTGTTCTGTCGGTAAATAATGTTGGCACACCTGAGGATCGAAACACCTTCAGCGAGGCGATTCGAGCGTCGTTGGCTTCATTTGATCATAAAATTTGCCCCGATTGTAGGGCACGCTTAATCAAAAATCCCATTCGGGTTCTGGATTGCAAGGTTGATAGCTGTAAAAGCCTCTATGGTGAGCTTAAATTATCTGAAAAATTGGCTGAAATTGTTGCCGATGGGGACTCTCAGCCCGCTTTTGAGCAAACCTGTCTTTTACTGGGTGATTTGGCAATAACGTATACCTTAAATTCTGGCTTAGTGCGCGGGCTGGATTATTACACCCGCACGGTATTTGAAATTACGGCCACCAGTGGCCTTGGGAGTCAAAATGCAGTCTGCGGCGGTGGCCGCTATAATCAGCTGGTGGCGCAATTGGGAGGCCCCCCAACCCCAGCCGTCGGGTTTGCCTTCGGGCTAGAGCGTATTCTGTCACTTTGCAATGAGTTCAATCGTGAGGCGTTTTGTTTAAAACCTGCTGTGGACATCTTTGTAGCAAGTGATAACGCATCGGCGGCGCTTCAGATAGCCGAAATGCTCAGAAATCTGGGGAAATTCGTCACTGTAGCCCTAGAGTCAAAGCCCATTGGCAAATGGCTTGAGCAAGCTAATAAGCAAGGTGCTACGACGGCTCTACTGCAAGGGGAAAATGAACGAGCCGCTGGCGCCTGGATTATCAAAGATTTACAATCAGGGCACCAGCAGGTTTATGAGCATTCAGGGCTTCAGCATTATTTCTCCTCACAATAGACGTTGTCTGCCAAGGACAATTTGACATAATAAACTCACGAGGAGTCGCTCATGTCTTCATTAATGCCTTCTGGAGCTACTGTTGGTCGTTCATTGGCAAATGATATAAAATTGGCTTACTTACGCATTGCAAGCCCACGAGCCAATTTGTACATTGGCGGGCTGATGGTCGTTGATTCTCGTGGATTGCCTCTGGAGTTTCGCTACAGCGAACCCATTCAGCCCACCAAGCTGCAACAGATCCTCTACGGTGCGGCGCTGACCCCTTATCTGAAGCGGGATGTCATTTTAGATACCCTGCTCAAACAGCTTGAAACCCGCCCACGTTGCCTGATCGTGTCGGAAGATAGCCTGGTGGGTGTAACCAGCCATAAGCCGGCGGTTGCCATTCTTCGACTATCCGAGACCAATACCGCCCCCATTGGCTCAACCGGCACATGGCAGCCCCTGAGCGAGGCAGAAGGGCTACTCCAAATTACCGAGCAAGCAAGCCCCATCAGGGTCTATCATCCCTTCGAGCCATTTGATGAGCACACCATGCCCGCATCCTTAGTCGATATTCTGGAGGCTGGAAAATCCATGCCGGTTGTTGAGCCTCTCAGCCGAATTGATCG
>JAYKJM010000048.1:0-17843 GCA_035285385.1 Vampirovibrionales bacterium | reverse complement strand
GCTGGCCTGATTTGGTTTGCCCGGCAGTGTGATATCAAATCTTTACCAGAACTTTTGACGGTAAAGGCGCGCCCAAGTCGCTCAAAATTTTTAAGGCTTGCCAGCAAATCCAGCCGTGATGGGGGCTTGAGCGATAGGATAAAAATCTTTGAGCAGCTTGTGCAAAGTTGCCCTGATGGCTGGCTTGGCTGGTTTAAACTAGGTCGGCTTTATCGTCACAATAGGCAAGTTGAGCAGAGTCTGGATGCGCTCTATCAGGTGAGTCGCTGTCAGCCGGGTTTTACGCTTGCCTATTTTGAACGCGCCAGGCTCTATAGGCACTTAAAACAACCTGAAAATGCTCAGCAAGAACTCTTGCGCCTGTTTCAATTCACTCCAGATCACGAGGGAGGCCTTAAATTATGCGCAGAGCTCTATCTGCAGCAGGGCAATCTGTCAGAGGCGATTGAAATACTGAGTCGGTTGTCGACGATGACCCAAAACCCAGACGCGCTGCTGGCACTCCAGCAAGAAATATTGTCGCATTGCTCACAGCAGGCAGGGGGTACGATCTCAGACAAGGATCCTGACATTTTAACGATTCGAGCAGATTTGCTCATGGCTCAGGCCGATATCCAAAAGGCGTTGCAAACCTATTATCAAGCTCTAAAACTAATAAAAAAACCGTCAGAATCGCTGCAAAAAAAAGTCCTGACGGCTCTCAAGCGTCAGGCTGCTATTTTGACGACTCAACAGGCTCCCCAACGTGACATTGTTGCCCTGTGGAGCGACGCTTGCAAGCATTTGCCAAATAACGCCGACCTTCTGGTTGAATGGGCCAAAGTGGCTCAAGATAATAATGAGGATGTGAGCCAACTCTTGCCCAGGCTTAAGGCCATGGCCGGCATATGGGATCATCCTGAGCTATACTACCAAATGGGTTTAATTCATGAAAAGCAAAAAGACCATTCAGAAGCTCTAAAAGCCTTTGGCCAATGCCTGAACCTGCAACCTAAGCACGCAAATGCGGCCTATCGCCTCGGAACCCTATTTGGTATTCAACATCAACTGGATCTTGCCAAACAATGGCTCTCACGGGCGCTTGAGAATAATCCCAACCTGGTGGATGCGTGGTTTAATTTGGCCGTGGCGCACGAGCAGCAGCAGGCACCGAAATTGGCTCAAGCGGCTTATCAGCGTGTGTTAAGCCTTAATCCAAAACATATTGAGGCCATCAACAACCTACGCCTTCTAAGCGCAGAGCCTCGTCTTGAATAAACTGCTGCCCCAGGCTGATAATCTGTCAATTTTTGTGGTTTTTGATTAAGCTTTTCACTATGTATATTGTTTCAGCGCTTACCAGTGAGTCTCTGCCTGCATATGCTGGCCTGTATGATGTGTTTTCTCAGACGGCACAGCAGAATTATGCATGGGATCATCAGCCATTGCCATTGAGCGTTTTGGGTGATTTATTGGCTAACCATTATCTGCACGGCTATGGATTGGTTGAAATGGCCACTCAAGAGCCTGCAGGCCTGATGCTGTATCGTCAAGAGCCGCACCGATCGCTTGAGATTAATGTCATTATTCAAAGTGACGCGGCTCGGCAAAACAATAAGGTGTTTCTGGATGTTTTGATGCGGAAATTTCTATCAGACTGTCGTCAGTTGCCCCAATGGGATGTCATCAGCTATGCCATGCTTGGCCAGCAGAGTGATTTAATCAATACAATGACGTGGTATGGTTTTAAGCCGGTTGGTCAAGCCATTGTTAATTTCAACATGCTGGATCCGATTCATGTCCAGATTCTCAAAACCCGCCAATACCCCCCGATGCCTGACGGGCTAACCCTCACCACTTTTGCAGAGCAGGCTGCTGTTCAGGCAGACTTTCCAGGAGTCCCTTTTTTGAAAGGGTTGGTCGATACCGTTTATGAGGCCTTCCATACGTCCACCGATGCCTTGTGGGATCCGAGGTTTCGTACACGTGAGGGGGTTAAAAACGTGTTGCAAAGTGTGCTTCAAGGTGAAATGGGAGACTTTGTACCGGAGGCTACCAGTTTGATTCTCAATCAGGATCAAACCCCTGTTGCTCTGTGCTTGATGATTCAACCCGAAATGCTCAAGGGAAATATCCCGATTGTGGCCATTCAAAATGCCTACCGTGGCAAATATTTAAGTAAACCCTTGCTTCAAAAAGCCATTGAAAGTGCCATTGATGGTATGCTCAACGCCACTGTGGCCATTAGCAGTATTCATGCCACTCTCGATACGGATAACATTGCTGCGATTCAAATGTATCGATCGGTGGGCTTTACGGAAACCTCTCATTATCCGCACGTGTATTTACCCCGCGCCAGTTTTCAGCCAGACTACCGAGAGCCTGATGCGACAACCAGTGAGACTCAGCACCCCTCACTTTGGGTCTCGCAGCAGTTGAATCCCGCGTATCACCATCCGGCAACTCGGTTTTAGGTTTTTTATATGATTCGAACCTTGAGTGGGCTATTGCTTGAAAAAGCCCTTGATCCTGTCACGGGTGATGCGCATTTGCTGATAGAAACCGGTGGCGTCGGGTTTGGATGCCTGACCACGGAGCGCAGCATGGTAACGCTGCCGGCTGTGGGTGAGTTGGTGAAAGTCCATACCCAGATTCTCTTCAAGCCTGATCGACCCGATGGCTTAATGTTGGTGGCCTTTGCAAGCCCTGCCGAGCGAGAAGTTTTCGGGCTTTTGCAGGGTGCCAGTGGTGTTGGCCCTAAAATGGCTTTGGCGTTATTGTCAGCGTTGTCGGTGCCAGAGCTTATTGAAGCGGTTCTCGCAGACGCCCCCAAGGTGCTTACCGTGGCAAAAGGGGTTGGTAGCAAAGCTGCTCAAAAAATTGTGCTCGATATTCGTGAAAAAATTAAAGCCCGACAAACGTTGTTACTCCATGAGGCGCCTCAACGCGCAAAGAGCCTCAGCAACACTCTTGAGCAGGCGCTGTTGCCGCAAGCCATACGTGACGATTGTGCTGCGGTTCTGGCCACGCTTGGCTATACGCCTGGCGAAATTGAAGCGGGGTTATTGGCTGTTGCCAGTCAGTTTGATAGAAGCGACAAAGACGATCTGTCTGATTCAAGGGCATTGTCGGAAACCGTTCTTCGTGAAACCTTGCGATGGCTTGCAAAACGATAACCACATTTTGTACCTCAAGCGTTTACTTGGTATGTTTTCAGAATACTCAATCAGTCTAAATTGCTTTAGTTCTCTTATTTTTACGTTTAAAAAACAATGCAACACCACGGCGATGTGATCGTTATAGGCGCAGGCCACGCGGGGATTGAAGCCGCCGTGGCTGCAGCGCGATTGGGCGCTCGCGTGTTGATGCTTACCATGAACCTCGACACCATTGGCCAAATGAGTTGTAACCCGGCCATTGGTGGACCCGCTAAAAGTCAGTTGGTTCGAGAAATTGATGCCTTGGGTGGGGTGATGGCCGAATGTGCAGATGCCACCTATATTCAGCTGCGCACACTCAATGTGAGTAAGGGGCCTGCCGTCCATGCCTTGCGTGCTCAAAGTGATAAGGCGGGGTATCGAGAGTTTGCCCGCCGTCTGATTGAGCACGAGCCCAACATTGCCATGCGGCAGACCATGGTGAGCGATATCCTCGTGGACCCGCAAACTCGGCAGTTTCAGGCGGTGCGTGATTCACTGGGGATAACCTACACGGCTTCTGCCTTGGTGGTCACCACGGGTACATTTCTCAATGGCCGACTCTGGGTGGGGGAACACGCTGTGGGCGGTGGACGCCCTGGGGAGTCGGCTTCAACGGGGATTACGGCGTGCTTGCAAAAAATAGGACTCAAGACCGGACGACTCAAAACCGGGACGCCTCCTCGCTTGGATGGCCGCACCATCGACTATACAGGACTGGAAGTTCAGCCTGGTGATGAGGATCCAAGATTTTTCTCGTTTTTACCCAATAGGCCTGTTTTTGATCAAATTCCTTGTCATATCACGCGCACCAATGCCAAAACCCATCGCCTGATTCAGGACAATCTGCATCGCTCCCCTATGATGCAAGGCCTCATGCAAGCCGACATGGGTCCGCGCTATTGCCCTTCCATTGAGGATAAAGTCACGCGCTTTGCAGACAAAGACAGCCATCATCTGTTTATTGAGCCCGAAGGCCGACACACTTACGAGATATACTTGCAGGGGTTTTCCAGCTGCTTGCCTTATGAGGTTCAGGTAGCCATGATTCAGACCCTGCCGGGTCTTGAGCGTGCCGAAATGCTGCGTCCGGCCTGTGCTGTGGAGTATGATTACTTTCCTGCCTATCAGTTGTCACCCGATATGATGGTTAAAACCTCGCCGGGCGTGTTTTTGGCAGGGCAAATTAACGGCACAAGTGGCTATGAAGAAGCCGCCGCGCAGGGGCTGATGGCAGGCATTAATGCCAGTCGCTTTGCATTGGCCAAACGCCAACAAGGGCCGTTTGAACCGTTTATTTTAACTCGAGAAAGCTCCTATATTGGCACCTTGATTGATGATCTGACGACCAAGGAAATTCTTGAGCCTTACCGAATGCTCACGTCTCGAAGTGAATATCGGCTGTTGTTGCGTCAAGATAATGCTGATAAACGGCTGACCCCCTTGGGCCGTCAGATTGGCCTGGTCAGTGACGAACGCTGGCAGGCCTATGAGAGGCGACAATCGGCGATTGCCCATGAGCTGGCGCGCCTTAAATCAGTTAAGCTGGAGGCAAGTGAGGCCGTCAACGGGCAACTGTCTGAGCTGAGCGGGGAGACCTTGCAAGAAAAAACCAGTCTGTTTGATTTGCTCAAGCGGCCGCCCGTGTCGATTGATATTTTAAAGCAGCTGGACTCAGAGACGGCGGCTCTTGTCAGAGACGCCCGTGATGTTTACGATCATGTTGTGCCAGAAATTAAGTATCAAGGCTATATTCAGCGTCAAAGCCGTGAAATTAACCGCTTGGGTAAAGCCTCATCGCTAAAGCTGCCAGAATCGCTAGATTATTCCGGTATTAGACAACTTTCCAACGAGGCGCGCGAAAAGCTTAGCAAGCTGCGTCCGGTGGATTTGGGTCAGGCAAGTCGCATTGCGGGCATTACACCGGCAGATATTACGGTTCTTCACGCCGTTTTGGCTTCAAAAAACATGCTCTCTAAAGCATCCCTCTAGAGTTGTCCTTCGGTTTTTTGCATCATCTAGCCAGCTCAATACTGCGCTGGAAAAGACATTGGCTGCATCGAGAGCGCACAAGGGTATATTTGCCGCCATCGGGGTCTTCTCGCTCAAAGCTACGCTGATGCAATACGCCTGAGCACTCTGGGCAAACCGTATCATCCAGACGCATGGGCGAGATGTTGGCTGGAAGGGGCATGGTTTCATCAATAATGGCTGTGGGGGTGAGCCCTGGTACACGCTCGACTTGTTTTAGCCATTCGGTTGGAATCCGCAAGGCTCGAGCCAGTCGGCGGCGAGTGACTTCGGGTAAAAACGGCATCAATCCCCCTTCAATATCTTGCAGAAGTTCAAGAGGTATCGAGGCCAGATGCGCTAATTTGGCTGAGCTAAATCCTCTGAGCTCACGAAGCACCTGAACGCGCTGTGCCAGCGTGTCTGGAAGGCTGTCTGGCTGGAAGGGAGGCTTTAGAGACAATTTCAAATTCCAAATACATTTCAAAATAGACAAATCCGTGGATGTTTGCTATATTTTACAGCTCAAAGGTGAGTATAGCCCTTAATTTTCGTGATCCTTGCCGATAATTTAGAGTAATGGACTTCATAATAACTAAAAAAATGGTTTCAACATTTGTTGCTGGAGCATCTTTTTTTGAGCCGCGAGAATTCTAACACGCCGACCCATTCTTTAATTTTGAACCGATGCCGTGGGCCCCGTGTTTAACCTTATGAACTTACCAGAAAGCCAATCCGAACCCCCTTCTGCAGACGAAGATAGTCGCCAGACTAAGGTCGCCTCTTTCTCTCCAATGCCAGTCCTCACCTCACCAAGGGTCGAGGTGGGTTTGAACGGTTCTGAGGGCAAAACTTTAAAATTCAGTTTTGGCCAACGGCGAGAGTCCATCTATCGCCACGCCACGGGTGCTGTCATCGTGGCCATGGTGATGAATTTAGTCATTGGGGCTATTAAGCTGGTTGTGGCAACCGTTTTCTCAGCCAGTGCCTCGCTGTTTAGTGAGGGGTTACATTCACTGGCCGATGCCCTCAACAGCATGACGCTGCTCGTGGGAATCGTCTTGGGCAAACGCCAGCCTGATCGCACTCATCCTTTTGGCTATGGCCTTGAGACGAATTTGTGGGCGTTATTTGCCAGTTTTGCTCTGTTAGTGTCTGCATTGTGGGCTGTCTGGCAAGGGGTTGAAAAGTTGCGAACCCCAGAGCCCCTGATGCATGAGGCATGGGCGCTCTCTGTCTTGGGTGTTAGCCTGCTTCTGGAAACGTTTGCCATTTTAACAGCCTGTCGAGCCGTGGCTGAAGAGCTTGACCTGATGCCCACCAATCCGTTGAATCAAATTATTTTGGGTTATCAAAACATTCATCGGGTTCTAGCGCCCACCACCCGATTTGTTCTCTATGAAGACAGCCTGGCTTTTGTGGGAACCGTGGTTGCCATGGTTGCCATTGCCTTGAGTGCCGGCTTAGGAAGCTTGATAGGGATACCTGGCCAATATGCGCATGTGCCCGATGCTATTGGCTCCATTATTATTGGGAGTTTGCTGTTTATATTGGCGGTGAGTCTGTTTCGCTATAACCGGAGTTTTTTAACGGGCTCTGCCGCAGCACCCAATGTGGAAGCTCAAATCCGAACCCTTGTCAACAGTATTTATGGTGTCTCTGAAATAACCGATCTTAAAACCATTGATCGCGGCTTGGCGGGGTTGATTGTTCACATGAGCGTGGAGGTGGATCCTGACACTCAGGTGAAAGATGTCGATGATCTGACAGAACACATCAAACACAAGCTTCAAGAGCGCATGGCCAATATTGATCAGGTGTTTATTGAAGTGCTCGCCGATGAATCTGAAGATGACTGGCAGGCACGCTTTGACAAGTTGATTGCAGAGGGTCAGGAAAAATCTATTTTGCGCCCGCGTGAAGCCGCCATGCTGCAAAATTTGGTGGAATTTTCAGAAACCCAGGCTCAGGATGTGATGGTGCCCAGAATTGACGTCATTGCCGTGGATTTAGATTCATCCCTCTCTGAGGTGGCTCAGGTCATGATAGACTCTGGCCATTCACGATTGCCCGTTTATGAAGAGCAGTTAGACAACCTGGTTGGCGTGATTCACGCAAGAGATGTCTTTCATGAAATCACCAGCAAAGGGCTCAATCCGCTAGAAGGCGCTAATGAACCCGTTTTACTGAAAGATTTGGTGCGTGATGTTGAGCTTTTTCCGGAAAACAAGCCTCTGAGCGATTTGTTAGAAGATTTCAAGCGGCAGAAAATTCAAATGGCTGCCGTGGCAGATGAACATGGTGGGTTTGCTGGCCTGATTACGCTGGAGGACTTACTAGAGCAGATTGTCGGCGATCTCTGGGATGAACACGATGTTCAGGCGCCACTTTTCTTGCAAACCTCAGCGCAAACCCTCATTATTAACGGCAAGTGTTGGATTGAGGAGCTCAACGAAAAATTTGCTCTCAATTTGCCCGATGATGACTTTAACACCGTGGGCGGATTCGTTTTTGGCACCTTAGGGCGCGAGCCTGAAGCCGGTGATGTCGTTACGTTTGAAGATCTCGTGTTGACCGTCACAGAAGCCGACGGCCCCCGTGTGGTGACGGTTAAAATTGAATCTCCCACCCCGTTTACAAAACCTCTTGAAATCCTTGAAACGGGCTCCTGAATGCCCCAAGTGTACTGATGGCTTTTCGATGAAAAGCTTTCGTTTGGGGTAAAATTCTTTTTATGTTTACAAAATCCCTTGAGGCCAGTGTTCAACCCGCTAGTGTGTTGCACCCAACACCAGAAATATCCGCCGGGATGCCTCTTGTTATTGACAATCCCAGAGCGTGTTTCGAAGTCTGTTCAGCCTGGCGTCTTTCAGGCGAGACGATTGCCCTGGTTGCCACCATGGGAGCCCTCCATGAGGGGCATCTGGCTTTGATTCGACACGCAAAAATACGGGCAAATCGCGTGGTTGTGAGTATTTACGTCAACCCCCTCCAGTTTAGTCTTTCTGAAGATTTTAGCCAGTATCCCAGAACGTTTGAAGCCGATTTGGCGGCATGTGTTCAAGCGGGTGTGGATGCTGTTTTCCATCCCAAAACCCTGAGCTTGTCTGCTCATCTGGAAGCCATCACGCAAGTTGTCCCTCCCAGTGCGTTGACCCATCAGTTGTGTGGTGTGAGTCGTCCCGGGCATTTTAGCGGGGTTGCCACCGTTGTTTTGCAGCTTTTTAACTGTACTCAGGCAAGTGTTGCCATTTTTGGAGAAAAAGATGCACAGCAGTTGGCGGTTATTCGCCGCATGGTTCAGGATCTTCATTGCCCCATTACCATTGAGGGTTATCCGATCATCCGTGAGGCAGACGGTTTGGCCATGAGCAGTCGCAATCAATATCTCACCCAACCTGCGGATCGTCGGGCGGCCAGCGTGTTTTTTAACATGTTGCGAGCACTTCAGGCCAAAATTGCCATTTATGGTAACTTGTCTCAGCCTGCCAGTGACATTCTCCAGAGCCTGGTGTCCACCTGGCTCAAGAATGATCCTATGGTTCGCGATCGGGTCACGCTTGAGTATTTTACAGCGGTAGATGATGAGACTTTTTTACCGGTTGATCACCTTCGCCCAGGTGTTCGGGTGCTGATTGCGGGTCGGGTGGGCTCTATTAAGGATCGCAGCCCTGAGCAGCCTGGCGTTCGCTTGATTGATAACGTGTTACTGTAGGATAAGCGCACGTGGGATCCTGCCCGTTAACTTCCCCATCTGTTTAAGCCGTTCAAATAAAAAGAGTGCCATTGCATTGAGTGTTTACCGATGTTTTTAGATGAAGCAACGATTGAAGTGCAGGCAGGCGCCGGTGGCAACGGTGCCATTGGCTGGCGTCGTGAAAAATATGAACCTATGGGAGGCCCTTCTGGTGGCGATGGTGGCCGAGGCGGCAGTGTCTACTTTGAGGCCAGCGAGCATTTGCATACCCTGCTTGATTTTCAATACCAAACTCGTTTTGAAGCCCCCTCGGGTGAGGCCGGTAGCGGTCGCAACAAATCCTTTGGCAAAGGGGGCAAAGATGTAACCATTCGCGTCCCCTGTGGCACATGCGTAACCGACGTGGTCACTGGTCGGTTGATAGGTGATTTGCTCAAACCCGGCGATCGCATGCTGGTGGCTCAGGGCGGACGTGGCGGGCGTGGCAATGCCCGTTTTTCAACGGCTCGAAACCAGGCGCCTCAATATGCCGAACCCGGCGAAGCGGGCGTCTGCCGTCATCTGAAACTTTCTCTTCGCTTGATTGCCGATGTGGGTCTCATTGGCCTGCCAAACGCTGGAAAGTCCACCCTCTTGAGTGTTGTCAGTGCGGCACGCCCCAAAATAGCAGATTACCCTTTTACCACGCTTGTGCCCAATTTAGGGGTGGTTGCGGTTCATGATCATCGCTTTACCATGGCCGATATTCCCGGCCTGATTGGGGGTGCTGCTGAAGGCCATGGCCTAGGTCATGCTTTTTTAAAGCACGTAGAGCGTTGTCGTTTACTCCTGCATTTGGTAGAGCTGCCCTGTTTGCAAATAAACTCAGAGCAAGACTATCCTCCTCCCACACAAGCCCTTGACGCATTGGCCCGCTGGCAACTGATTCAGCAGGAGCTTGCGGCCTTTAGCCAGGAGCTTGCCCAAAAACCACAATGGATTGTGCTCACCAAAGCGGATTCGGTTACATCAGAAACAGTCCAAGAAGCCCTCACCGCTTTTGAAGCAACGGCTCCTGATAGTCGTCTGTTTGTGATTGCTTCGGTTAGTCATCAAGGACTTGAAGCGCTGACAAGTGCCGTTACAAAATATCTTCTCGAGCATCCCCTGGCGGAGGTCTCCGACGGGTTGTTCGGGGATGATCCCGATGCGCTTGTCAAAGATGATTCCACGTTTGACATCATCACACTGGCCCCTGGCGAGTTTCGAGTCAAAGGCAGTAAAATTCGTCGTTGGCTGCAGGTTACCCCCATGGCGAATCCTTCCTCTATACGCCACTTAATGGATATTCTGAAAGCGATTGGTGTTTTTGAGGCTTTAAACAAGGCTGGTGCCAACGCTGGAGACACAATCTGGCTTGAAAATTCTGCTTTCAGCTACGACCCCTTAGATGCTAGCGTAAATCCCTGATTTGACGTCTCACGGTTTTGTCTATAATACACGAAGCACTTTGCTTACTGCAGAGTAATGTTCATTTTTTGATGTTTAAAAGAGTATTGGATCGATCCGAGTTCTTTTACTGTTACTGTTTATCAGTGTGATATTGAGTAGTTATGTTTTCAAGTTCAACCACATTGAATATGCCTCAAGAAAGAAACGCCACCATGCTGACGCATCCAGACCATGCCACTGTCCACCATCCAAAGCCTTATGTGGCCGCGTCGTTACCTCGGGTTGCTTATTTTTCCATGGAAATGGCGATTGATGCCTCCCTGAAAACGTATGCAGGTGGCCTAGGCTTTTTGGCAGGCAGTAACATGCTTTCTGCGGGGCATATGGGTATGCCAATGGTTGGCATTAGCATGCTGTGGACGTGTGGTTATGGTGAACAAGTTATTAAACAGGGCGAATTAGGCCCCTATGTTGAAATTGATTTCGTTTCACGGCCGTATCCAGAGAATTACAGCTGGCTGACCGATACCGGCATTACCGTGGATGTTACCGTTTTTGGGGAAAACGTCAAAGTCAAAGCCTTACGTCTTGAGCCGGAAGAGTTTGGCACCTGTCCGGTTTATTTTTTAACCACAGATATCCCTGAAAATACGCCACAGCAGCGCGCCATTAGCCATAAGCTCTATGATGCCGATCAACGCACCCGTGTGAGCCAGGAAATCATTTTGGGTATTGGTGGCGTTCGTGTGCTCAGAGCGGCCAGTGAGTCGTTTGATATGATACACTTGAACGAAGGGCATGCGTTACCTGCCGCCTTTGAAATGCTGCACGCATATCAGGGCAACCTTGAAGCCGTGCGTGAGCGCTTGGTGTTTACAACCCATACGCCAGTTGCGGCAGGCAATGAAGCCCATCCAGCACATTTACTCTATGAGGCAGGCTTTTTTGCGGGTCGTTCTCTTGAAGAGGCTGTGCGTTTGGGCGGCGAAGATTTCTCTTTGACCGTTGCTGCGTTGCGTATGAGTCGTTTAGCGAATGGCGTTTCCCAATTACACGGTCAGGTCGCCAACCAGATGTGGCAATGGGTGGATGGTCGCTGCCCGATTATTGCTGTGACCAATGCCGTCTACAAAGACTCCTGGCAGGATACCCGACTGGCACAAGCGGTGCAGAAAAAACAGGATATCTGGCCGATTAAGCAGCAAATGAAAACCGAAATGAACGATTTTATTGAAGCAAACACCGGAAAGAAACTGAATCCTGACGTACTGACCATTGTTTGGGCGCGCCGCTTTACCGATTACAAGCGGGCATGGCTTTTGTTCTATAACGAAGAGCGTATGGCCAAGCTTCTAGAATCGAATCAGGTTCAGATTGTTTTTGCTGGCAAGTTTCATCCAAGCGATACCGTGGGCAAAGAAACCTTTAATCGCATGTTGAATTATGCCCAGCAATGGAACAACATGGTCGTGTTGCCCAATTACGATCTCGAATTGAGCAATTTAGTGAAACGCGGCGCTGATGTCTGGCTTAATACACCTACGAGGCCGCTGGAGGCTTCCGGAACTTCCGGGATGTCGGCAAACCTCAACGGCGCGCTCCACGTAACCACTTATGATGGCTGGGCACCTGAAGGCACATTCCATGGTCATAATGGCTTTGTTATTAATGAAAAAGAATACCTAAGCTATCTGCCCATTGAAGAGCGTCATCGTCAGGATTACGAGAGCATGATGACCATCCTTGAGCAGGATATTATTCCAACCTACAATAATGATCGTTCTCTTTGGGCCAAGTGGATGCGTCGGGCAATTTTGACGGCTGAAACTTTCTTCCATAGCGATCGTATGGTGATGGAATATTACACGCGTCTTTACAAGCCTGTCCATTTATAACGCCAGCGGCTGCCTATTCGCACGCACTCGTGCGTTAATCATATCCCAGATTCTACTGCCAGGGTGGCGCGTGATGCTTTGCTAGTGATTCTTGTGAGGCTTTGGCAGCGATTCTAAAGAAGCGTTCAAACTCACGGATGACCTCGTTATTTTCAAACAGGACATCGTGAGTGGCGAGAATGTTTGCTTGGGCATTTTGACGCGCATCAGGACAACACCCCATCAGAAGTGCTTTTTCAATGAATGCCTGAGGTGAATCACAGACAAGATCTTTGTATCCCATGCGCTCATAAAAACCTGCGGTGGGTCGGCTGCGCATAAACTCTCCAGGATGCGTCACCACGGGTGTTGCCACCATGAGAGCCTCATAGGTGGTGTTGCCACCGCCAAAATGCAGCGGATCCAGGCAGACCTCGCTTGCCCGCATGAGTTGCATGAGGCGTTTTCGAGGCTGTTTTTCAATAAAAACAACCCGATTGGCCAAGGTTTCACCAAGTGTAGCCTCTAATCGTGTTTTTAATAATGTGGTCCAGTGACGGTTGTCACCGCGGATGATAGCAATTTTAGCCTTTTCATCTCCCTGCAATATACCCTTGAGCACCGCATCGTTATCTGGATGCATTTTAAAAAGCGTTTGAGGGATTAGGTAGAGATGATCCGCCTCATCAAAGCCAAAATCAGCTTTCGTCAACGATGCATAGTCGCTTAGATCCACTTTTTGATAGCTCGACAATAAGCTGTCAAGGCAATAGAGCGTTTCGCTGTAATGAGAGGCTGCATTTTTAGGTTCAAAATATCGGCTGGAGACAAAATACTGCATTGTTGGCAAGCCGGTGGTATCTGGATGCCCCCAGGTTGTTGCCTGTACTGGTGCCAGCTGCCCCATGGCCAACAGCCACGTTACGGGATCCATGCCTAAATCCGTGTAAAATAGAATATCCACATCGGCCTGGCTGACCTGGCGACGGGCTTGTTTTAGATCACGCAGGGGAAGCTGGATATAGCGGGTTTTAGCCGTGTTGGCATGTTCTGGATCTGGCGAATAGTCGCCTCCCACTGTCATTACGGTTACATCAAATTCATCTCGGTTGAGTTCATCAATCATTCGGCGGTTCAACTTGCCAATGGTGTGTTTTTCAACGAGGAATCGAGAGATAAATCCCACACGAATTCGACCATCAGTTTTTCGTGACGATTTTTCAAGATCGCCGGGGGGGGGTGTTTGTAGCCAGGGGCAAGTTTTGTATAAAACTTGACTCGTCTTGATTTGCAGATCGCGGTTATTCTGAGCCTGATAGGCCAGATAAAAATTGGTGGCATTATATTCCAGCAAGGGATCCTGCATGGTGAGCGGCACGGCTGGATCCAGGAGTCTATCGAGGCCATCATTCATCCGTTGCCGCCAACGGGCAATATCAGCGTGATCTTTATAAATGACGGGCAGTAACGTGGCCTGGCGAATGGTCAAACCATCACTTTGACCGTGGGATTGGGCCTTTTCGTATTGCTCCAAGGCTTTTTCAATTAACCCCTGCTTTTCATAGGTATAAGCCAGACAGCTATAAGCTTGTGCCATGGCTGGATCACATTGAATGGCCTGTTGGTAGACTTTTTCTGCCTCTTGATAGCGTTCTAAATCAAAGAGGGTATTTCCTAAGTTGAGCCAAAGCCTGGGGTTGGTGTTATCTTGCTGAAGCGCTAAATTGTAGGCCTCAAGGGCTTCTTGCAGCTTGCCTAGCTGACGCATCGTGCTGCCTAACATGGCGTAGGCTTTTGGAAAGTGTTCCTGAAACGCCAGGGCTTTCAGAAAACAGGTGCCTGCCTCACTAAAGCGGCCTTGTTGATAACGCAACTTTCCAAAGTTGAAGTGCGTTTCGGGTAAATCCAGACGAATGCCAAGCGCTCGCTCATAACAGTTTTCTGCCTTTGTCTGATTGCCTTGCTGCAAGTAGACATTGCCTAGATTATTTAGGACATCGAGGTCGTTTGGTTTAATCCGTAGGGCTTTTTGGTAGGTTTTCGTGGCGTCATCTGGTAAATTGAGCGCTTGCTGAGAGGCGCCCAAATTCAATAGAGCGTCAAGATAGTGACGGTTATGTTTGATGGCCACCGTGAAATGGTCAATGGCATCGGCATGACGATTCAGAGATTGCAGCACCAGCCCCAAATTATTATGAGCCGTGCTGTGATTGGGTGCAATCGCCAAGGCCTTTAACATGAAGGACTGTGCCGTTTGTAAATCTCCTACCTCCAGCTGAAGAAGCCCTAAGAGGTGGAGCCCATCGGCAAGTAACATCGAGCCTTCAGGGGCGCTATCAACAACGCGCTGGTATCCTTGGCGGGCCGCCTCGATGGCGCCTTGTTGATGGGCTTCCATTGCCTGTTTAAGCAATTGACCCACCTGTAGATCCGTTTGAATAATGGATGTCGTCATAACATACAAGTGTAAACCATAATCTCTGCACTGGCCTCCAACAAACAGTCGATAACTGGGCTTGTCACTTTTGGGCAGTGTTACGTCTATAGTGACCCAAGACGCATATCATCCTGACGGCCGCTAAGCAATCGAGCGCCTTTGCTAGCGATACTTTCTTCACAAATTTGTTTTTTGCTGACTTCATCAATAAAGCGAAGACGAATATTTTCCATAAATCGACGCGCTTCATTTTTACCACGACGCAAATAAGAACTGGTTAGCGAGCCGACATCGTCCATCTCTACCGATTGTTCGTAGGTCTTGCATTCCTTGAGATACTCGGCAATAAAACCCACGAGCTCCATGATGCTGGTCGCCATCACTTGACGTGACGTTTCGGTCAAAATCATCATATAGTTAGTAATTTTATACAGAGGAGGCACGCGATCATTCTTACGGCGCCGTTGTTCTGACTTAAACAGCGCCAAAACAGCCGATGAACCCAAGGAACGCCGATTCATTTGTTGCTCGCGGACTCGAAACTCCCGCTCAGCGTATTCGACAAGGCCAGAGGTGACAATATATAAAATTTCACCCGGAAACGACTCTAACACCATAAACGCTTGTGAAACCTCGTGTTCGAGATCATACCAGCGACGCTTGAGATGTTTTGAACTTGAATCTGTCATAAATGAAATTAGTCTTTCTTTTTTTGTAAAAACAATCAATGATTCAAAAAAATTTTTTCTCTCTGATTTTTCTTCCTCTTGAAACTCGATTTTAGTCTCTAAACGAATCAAATATTATCGAAATCTTAGAAAATCCTCTGAATCTAGGAGAATTTTAAAACGACCCTTAAGTTAAATCGTGATGAATTAGGATAGATTTATGGGGCTGCGCGCTTTCAACGTTGGATTTGGACTTGAGTAGGGTAAATTCGGTTTTCCTGCCAGCATCAATTTTCACCACCAGGTGATCGGCCAGTAAATACATTAAATAAAGGCCACGGCCATGGGTGTCGAGTAAACCACTGTCGCTTTGATGTCGATGAAGCCAATACAACAAGGTTTTGGGCGAAAGTGCACCAAATTGATCTTGTACCGAAAAGCCTACTTTGCGGGCGTCTGCTCCAAACTGAACGGTAACGATTTCAGATGGCAGCAACTGGTCAATGACACTTTGCTTTTTATATTTTTCATGCCCTGAGGGGGTTCTAGGGGCATGATAGATGGCATTGGTTAGCGCCTCAAGAAAACAGGTTATCATTTCATCGATGGTGTCAACGTGTTGCTGCTTTAAAATGTCACGAAATCGCTCCACACACACGTTAATTTGGTGGCTATTGGTGACGTGCATGGTTTCCAGAAGCTCAGGTCTTTTTGCCATATGATGATGGAGTCCAACACAGCCCGATGGGCTCAAAAGCTGGCTCACACTATCTCCAAATTCATGTAAATCAAACGGAACAGGCTTGACCCACAGTTGCGTAATTTCCTGCTCAATCATCAACGGAAGCCAAGACTCGCTGGCCTCGCTGGTGAACAAAGCGATTTTCAGGTTTGTAAATCGCTGGCGTGCATTCGCAATGATTTGACGCGTTTGCTCAAAGGTGCTCAAAGAGACATCACAAATCAGAGCATCCAGCACAAAGGTCGACTGCTTAAGGGCAGGCTCAGCACGGTTTAAGCCATTATCTAACGCTTCAAAAAACGCGCTTGAATCGTCATAAATTGAAAAACGAACCGTCTGAGCATCCGCAAGGCAGCCCCCCAAATGCGCTTCTAAGGAGTTTCCATCAAGCTCACCGCCCGCTTTGATGATGGCCAGATGGCGTGGCTGCTTTAAAACAGCTTGTGCCATTTCAGCATCATCTTGCTGGGTTTTCTGGAGGCTGAGCGCCTGATTGTCGTGAATCATTCTGATGCATAACTCCAGCGGCGGATGAATAACTCCAGATTACACTATTTTTCAGGTCGCTTTTCGAGTGCACACGTTGCTCTTGGTGCCATGTGGCAGCCATGATGCCTCAGATTACTCATGAAGGGCTCGCTCTTCTCGGCTGACAATGTTTGGTGGCTAGTGGCACAAAAACCCTACGGCGATGCCTTTGGTATGGATGTGATTTTTTGAAATAAGCAATTTATGTTTTGAAATCATACCCTGCAACGCTGATGATATAAAAGGGCTAAACGATATTTTCGTGCGGATGTCCGTCTAGCGATGGATCGCATCGAACGCTACGATAGCCTGTAGAAGTTTTGAGCCCATGTTCTCTTGCCCTAAAATTAAATAAACGCGATTGAGCGACTCTTCATAGGGCTTATCTGTCATCGTGTTGGATGCAACCGGTCGGGCTTCCAGCTCACCATGGGCTGTTTGTGACAAACCCTGAAATGCCGACAGTACCATAGGGCCAAACACAGCTTTAATAATAGGGGGCGATGAGCCCTTGGGTGACATGTTATGAAGTGCTTGCCGAAAAATTTGCCGCGATTCTGAGCTGAATCGCGTCACAGGCACCGGCCGAAAAATTACAGGACATTGAGACGCCCATTGAGGGGTCTGCCGCCAAACTTGCAATCTATCCCCAATGGGTAGCATGAGTCTCTGTGCCTGAGGTCTCAGAAACGATAAGCGTGAGCATACCCCTTGGGCATTGATTGATGGTCGGTTGAATTTTATTTGAGCCTTAAAGTGCTTGCAGCGATAATCCTGCTGTCGATCTTGCGTAGGTATTTTGATGCCTGTTTGAATGTTTGCCACAAGGTGTATGTCGGGCTTAAACATTTTGATGCCCTCTTGAGTCGCAAAAGTGCCGCTCAGAACCCGGACAACAAAAAAGAGGTTACTCTGCTGCGCAGGAGGCTCCCACGGCGGTATGATTCCGCCAGCTACCTGCACAGATGGTTCAAAAGCAACCCAAACGGAGCTTGTTGGCAAGCGCGTCTCTATCGGATGCGTTTTAAGCTGTTTGCTCATTCGCAGGACGATGGCGCTTAAGTGCTTGAATAGGGCATGATAAAGCTGTTTCATGGCAGCTTAATCCGCATTGGAGGCCGTCTCAGACTCCAAAATCAACGCCTCCAACGCACGATCAATTCGGCTGAGAGGCTCAACAACCGGCATGGATTTTCCAGCCTCCAGAATATCGACTAAGGATGCGGGCATGGTGTGCTCATCAAATGGCTCGAAGGGATGATAGACCCTGATGGGGCTTG
>JAYKJM010000047.1:0-9170 GCA_035285385.1 Vampirovibrionales bacterium | reverse complement strand
ATAAGGGTAAACTGGCTGCGGGCGTGCACACGCTGCCTGCCCATCTGGATGCCGAAATTGCCAGCTTGAAATTGGCCGCCATGGGCGTTGGTATTGATACACTGACCGCCGAACAGGCGCACTATTTAGCCAGCTGGAACATTGGCACGTAAGCCTCGTTGCAAAATATGACACCGTTTTGGTCTGCTCACATTCATTAGCCTCCCAATAAAAAGTTTTTTTGGCAGATAGGGAAGTTCGTCTCGTCATTTTTTATCTCGCAATAAACCCAGAGCGAGCGCTGTGTGCGGGCGGTATGAGCGCGGTATGAGTGTTGAATGGAGCTAACCCTTGCCTCCAGCAGCATGACGTACTTATCAACAAAGCGCTCATGCGCCAAAATTCTTACGTATCCTCCCCCTCATTGTTCAAGGGATTGACAGCAACAAAGCCCATTGCTTCGACGCGGGCACTTGAAAACCTCAACCGCCTGCCAAGGTTTTTTGAAACAGTCACGACTTTCAATGTAGGGCAGCAAATAACTCAGCAAGCCCTCTGGTGCGTCAAACCCATGCAGGGCCATCAATACCGACAACGCATATTGATCTTCCGTGTAGCCCAGCGCCAGATTCATAATCTGGATGCGCTCACAAAACGGCTCATCCGTCTGCGAACAGAAATAGGGGAAAAAATCCTGGCTCATTACGCCCTATCATACGGCAAGACAGTCAGAAAGAGGATCCTCTGATCGTTTTTGAGGGCACTGGACGATCCGCCTAACAATGGGACAATACCCTCATGATGCGTGACGATATTCTGCTCAAACTTGGTGACCTCAAGCAGGGCGTGCGCCATGAAATTCAGCACCGCTATGTTGATGTTCAAGGCCGTAAGATGACCTTCTCCCGATTTGTGGTCAAAACCCTTCGCCACCTTGGCCAATGCGTCCCCCCTCTGGCGGAGGCCTTTGAAGCAGAAGCAGATACACCCTGCCTGCATCAATTAATTGGCCAGTTTGATCGTTACCCAGGCATGGCCATGCCCCATCGAATGAGCTGTGTTGAGAGTTTAAAAACCTGGATTCTTCAAGCCGAAATCCTGATCAAGCCACCCGAGACCCCTCAGCCTCGCCAGCGATTATCCTCCACACAACAGGGTGAAGCGCCTCTCAATACAAAGGCTGTGACAACCTTGGGTGGCATTGGCCCAAAAATGGCAGAGCGCTTCTCCCAATTGGGGATTCACACCCTCGAGGAACTCATTTATTATGTCCCTCGAACGTATCTGGATTATCATCAACGAAAGCCCATCGCCCAGCTGTCGCCCGGCGAGCTGGTGACGGTTGTGGGTCATGTGAGCAGTGCCAGCGCCTCAATGCTCAAAAATGGCAAACTGGCTCTGGTGAAGCTCACCGTATTCGATGGCACAGGGCGTCTGCAGGCCAGCTGGTTTGTGGGGGTTCATTCTCCCAAACGGTTTGCGGCGTTGAAAGATCAACACGAGGCAAAATTCCCCAAGGGGACAGAAATCATGCTCTCGGGACAGGTGAAATTTCAATTTGGAAAATTGTCAATGGACAGACCCGCCGTTGAAATTCTAACCTACGCCGACGGTGAGGAGCCTTCTGCTCATATGGCCTCGTCTCACAGCATTCACGCCGGGCGAATCATTCCAATTTATGCGCTCACGCAAGGGCTTAGCTTACGATTTTTACGCACCCTCATTCATCAGGCGTTGACAAACCATGTGAACCCCCAAACCCTTCAAGACCCACTGCCTGAAAGGATGCGAGCCCAGTATGCGCTCATGCCCCTACATAAAGCACTTGAGGCCATTCACTTTCCAGAGTCGATGGAGCAGGCTGAACACGCCCGACGTCGGTTGGTGTTTGATGAGCTGTTTTATTTACAAGCGCGCCTGGCACTCATGAAGCAACGTGTGCAATCTTCTCATGATGCCCTGGTTCTTGGTCAAAAACCCGATGGCCTTGTATCCAGATTTTTGCAGAGTTTACCGTTTATGCTAACCGGCGCACAATGTCGGGTGTTTTCAGAAATTACGCGTGACTTCAGCCGCACGGAACCCATGTATCGTTTACTGCATGGCGATGTGGGAAGCGGCAAAACGGTAATTTCCTGTCTTGCCCTGTTGATGGCCGTTGAAAATGGCTATCAAGGCGCTTTGATGGCACCCACCGAAATTCTGGCAGAACAGCATTATCGTAAATTCCAGCAATGGCTAACCCCCTTGGGCGTAAAAGTCGGATTATTCGTTGGCAAACACGGGCAAAAAATCCGGAAAATTACCCGCGTTGAGCTGGAAAGTGGTCAAATTCAAGTTGCCGTCGGCACCCATGCCCTGATTCAGGATGACATTCAGTTTGAAAAGCTTGCCGTGGTCGTCGTGGATGAGCAGCACCGCTTTGGCGTTCGCCAGCGCAGTCTGTTAAAATCCAAGGGGCTGGAAGAAGGCAAAAGCCCGCATTTGCTGTCCATGACGGCGACTCCCATCCCAAGGACACTGGCCATGACCTTGCACGGCGATCTGGATGTCTCAACCATTGATGAGCTTCCGCCCGGCCGTCAACCCATTGTCACCAAGCTTACTCACAGTTTACGCGAAGCCTACAGCATGATTGCAAAACAAGTGGTTGAAGGGCGTCAGGCCTACGTGGTATTACCGCTAATTGAAGAATCCGAGACGGTGTCAGCCAAAGCGGCCACAACCGAGGCGGAGCATCTTCAAAGCCAGATTTTTCCGCACCTTCGCATCGGCTTGTTGCACGGCAAACTGAAGCCCGATGAAAAACAGGCGGTAATGGATGCCTTTGCCCAAGGTCAATTACAAGTGTTGGTAGCCACCACCGTCGTGGAAGTCGGGGTTGATGTACCCAACGCGACGGTCATCTTAATTATGAATGCCGAGCGTTTTGGTCTGGCACAATTGCATCAGCTTCGGGGGCGCGTAGGGCGAGGCGAGCATGCCTCCGTCTGTTTGTTGCAAACAGACTCCAGAAATCCGGAAACGCTAGCCCGCCTGCAAATTATGGAAGAGACCCAGAACGGGTTTATCATTGCAGAAAAAGATATGGAAATTCGAGGACCTGGCGAGCTTTTAGGCACCCGCCAGAGCGGCTTGCCAGATTTAATCCTGGCTGATTTAATTCAGGATCGAGAGATTCTGGAACAGGCGCGAGAAGCCGCCTTTACCTGGGTGGGCCTGCATAGCAAGCTCACTGCAGAAAACACTGAGTGCCCTCCAGAGGATCGAGCTTTGGTGTCAATGATTACCCAAAAAAGCGAGGCGGCCTGGCAGTTGATTAGCGCCGGATAAAAAGCGCATCAAAAATGATTCAGCGGGTTTAGAAGAAATGAGCAGCTATAAAATGCCACTTGCATATGAAGTGTTCTTTCCTTATGATGAAACTGCAAATTTCGTGGAAAAAGTGCTCAACTATTAAATATTCAACTTAATTGAGAAATATCAGAAAACTTGACAATAAACTATGGTTTCACGATAATTAATTTTGCCAAGAAATAAACAATTTTTTTGCATTAAAAGCTGCGCACGTTAAATAAAAATATCTTTGCGCAAATCAAACAAATATGAATCGCCACAATGCCTAAAAAGCAATGTGACGTTGTTTTTATTGTTTAGAGAAGATTTCGAAGTAGCAACTGCATTCATTAGCAAAATTCATCTGGGAAAAAATCGGGTTTGATTTGAACGGGTTAAAAATATACATGCTTAGGCCATAGTATGGCCTGTTAATTTGGTGTTGCACGTTTTTTAAAATGACCTTTTGTGCGTTTTGAAAACCGTAAATTTGTAAAGCGCTCGTCTGATTCGCACGTTTATGATGTCTGCATATTCAATACCACCTGCTATGCAAGTGCGGCCTATGGTCGCCCCTCATGCAGCTGCACCCTTTCAGACGCCACTGGTTTTAGCCAATGCCCCGTTAACCCTAGCTGAAACAGCCATTCCGCTTGCTGGTATGATGATGGCGCAACATCAGCTCAAGGCAAATCAAGCGACGGCAAGCCACTCGCCAAAAGAAAAATCGGCGTTAGCAAAGTTGGCTGAAGCAAATTTAGACTGGTCAGAGCGAATGGATCGCACCCGTCTGGTGGGCTATTTGAATGAAGCGGCGCAAGGCTTGATTCATATTGTGGGACAGCCTTTTAAAACCACAATGGATCGTGTAGTTTATGGTTTTAGTGCGTTGTATGCTCTATCTAAAGGTGTTCAAGCTTACGACAATGCCAATCCTGAAGAATCTAAGAAATTAAAGCTTGCTCGGGCAGCCTCTGCGACAGCCTATGGTGGTTTATTTCAATTGGCTGCCAGTTGTGAAGGTCCTGTTTGGGGTGTAAAAGCCGTTCAATTTATGACCCGTAAAATCGCAAATGCAATGGGTCATACGGTACCAGCTCAAATTGCTAAATTCGAGATGATTGCTGGTTTGGCATCAATACCACTCATGGTGAAACCGATTGATACCGCAACCCGTTGGATTCTGGATCGCACCCTAAAGCCTCTCTCCGATGTTGCAATTGGCTTGCTTGAAAAAATGGAACAAAACCAACGCCTCCAGGTAGCTTCTGCACCAGCCTCTCAAGCATTAGAACCCGTCCGTTTTGAGTCGTTTGCCTAAGCGTTGCCCCCTCCGCCTCAAACCAACGAGCATTCACAATCATTCTCGTGATACCCTGAAGAGATGACATTGGACGCTCAACGATTCTCAGCCACAGGATTTTTTGGCTGGCTCCATCAAACCTTTTCCATCAGTGGCATTCTTAGCATCTGTTGGAAGGAGCTGCTTCAACTTGGCCGCGATCCCTACCTGGTGGCCTTTATTATTATCCTGCCCCTCATCCAGCTCACCATCACGGGGCTTGCTATTCAACGCGAAGTCAACGAAGTGCCCACCCTTGTCGTCAACTACGACCGCCGCAACGCCTCCATTGAGCTCATTAAAGCGCTGCAATCAAGCACCATGTTTGATATTGATGAAGCCGTCCAACCCCGCTCTGAAGTTGATATGGGAAAAGCCATCCGCAAAGGCCGCTACCGCGTGGGCATCGTCATTCCGCCAGATTACTCTGAAAAAGTCCTGGGCGCCACCGACCCCGCAGAAATCAATCTCATGCTCGATGGCACCAGTGCCGCCGTCTCCAAGGCTATTTTAACAGCAGGCCAAGCTGTGCTCACCAACTTCTCCCAACGCGAAGCCGCCGCCCTGATGCCCCAAGGACAACCCACCAACCTGATGCCCATTAAACTCAACGCCAAGGTCATCAATAATTCGGATTTGAGTACCGCCATTTTTTTAATCCCGGGCATTTTGGCTATCATCCTGCACATGATGACGGTATTGTTCACCAGCTTTAGCATTGTTCGCGAGCGCGAGGCCGGTACCCTCGAGCAACTCATGGTCTCGCCCCTTCGTGTGGGTGACCTCATGGTGGGCAAAGTTCTACCCTATTGCGTCATTGGCTTTATCGATATGCTTCTGACGCTGGGGGTGATGCTGTGGTTTTTTGATATCCCGATGAATGGCAGTTTGGGGTTTCTCTTAATAGCCTCCATCGTATTTATTTTTACGTCGTTGGCCGTGGGCCTTTTTATTTCCACCTCCTGTCGCTCCCAAGTGCAAGCCATTCAACTCTCTGTTGGGCTCTTGTTGCCCAGTTTGTTGCTCTCAGGCTTTGTGTTTCCCATTGATCCCATGCCCATTTTCATTAAAGTCATCAGCTACGCACTGCCCATTACGTATTATCTGGAAATTATCCGAGGCGTGATCATCAAAGGTATTGGCGCCTCCGATTTATGGTTTCAGGTGCTGATTCTAACCGCTATGAGCATCATTTTGATTGGCACCAGTATTGCCCGCTTCAATAAACGGCTGGCTTAAATTCAGTAGCACCCAAATCCAAAACTCTTACGGGCAAGGATAGGTAAATTCGTGATGGATGCGCTCAATTTCTGACAACACATCATGCGCGAGTGTCACCGCAACACTGTCTAGGTTTTCTCGAAGTTGATCAAGTGTCGTGGCGCCAATAATATTACTCGTCACAAAAGGTTGCTGATTCACAAAGGCCAATGCCATCTGAGATGGTGAAAAGCCGCTTTGGCGAGCAAGCGCCACGTAACGTTTAACCGCTTGCAAGGCATGAGGGGCATTGTAGCGGGTGAAATGATTCCCAAACTGACGCAACCTGGCTTCTGCAGGCACCTCAGCGTCAAGATATTTGCCACTGAGTTGCCCAAACGCCAACGGAGAGTATGCAAGGAGACCCACCTGCTCTCGCATGGCGATTTCGGCCAAACCTACTTCAAAACTGCGATTGAGCAGACTGTAGGGATTTTGAATACTCACCACCCGGGGTAAATTCAACGCATCGGCCAGTTGCAGATAACGCATCAACCCCCACGGGGTTTCGTTACTGACGCCCACATAGCGGATTTTGCCAGCCTGTACCAACTCAGATAATGCCACCAGCGTCTCCTCAATAGGGGTCATCTCCTCAGACTCACGATGCACGTAACCCAGCTCGCCAAAGCAATTAGTGTTTCGATCCGGCCAATGGGTCTGATATAAATCAATGGTTTCAATCCCGAGCCGCTGCAAGCTGGCCTCCACGGCCGCCTGAATATTAGCGCGATCAAGGCGATGGCTGCCGCCTCGAATCCAGGTGAGACGCGACGAGGGTCCGGCCACTTTGGAGGCAATAATCACCTTGTCTCGGTTGCCGGGCTTTTGAAGCCACGACCCCAAATAGGCTTCGGTCTTGCCATAGGTTTCAGCCCGAGGCGGTACGGCATAGAGCTCGGCGGTATCAATGAAATTGACACCATAATCAACCGCCATATCTAGCTGAGCGTGGGCTTCGGCTTCAGAATTTTGCTGGCCAAAGGTCATGGTGCCCAGACAAATGAGGCTAACATGGAGTCCACTGTTGCCCAAAGGGCGCATGGGCATCGTCTGCATGGCCATGGTGTCAACACGAGGAGATAAGGCTGTCATAGAAGAGAACCGCTCACGAAATGAGAACAATTGAAACAACACTAATGAGGTTAATAAAAAACAATCCTATCGCGATTGTAGCGTACAAAAAAGGCGCTGATCTTGCCGATGAGCGCCTAAACAGATTGTGTGACGTTATCCCCCGAAATTTTGACAATATTGAAAACCCTGAAGAAAAATGCTGTTTCGATGTCTGCACCCCATCTATTTCATAGACCCAAAGGGATGCCAAAATGGTGATATTATCTGGTGACGCGCACCAAGGCAAACTGAAGCGCCTGCAAGGGGGATAATAACTGACAATTACTCAAAAAAGACTGCACGGCAGAGAGATCTTCCTGCACGGTTTGAGCCAACTGCTGCTGACCTTTGAGCGAGTATTCTGTCCGCCTTACGGCGCGTGTGACGACACTGGGGCGCCAAGTATGCACAGCAATCGGCTGGCCGGCCAAAGACTGGCCACTGGTATCCACACCACTGATAAACCTGGCCGTGGTTTCTAAAGGCTTATCAGAGGGGCAATTCAGAGCCGATGTTGTGTGGGTATCTGGCTGGGCGTGCGTCATGGCACACCTCCTCTCGAAAATGTTAAAAAACGAAAGACAATAACTAAACGCCGTCAGGCGGGCCAAATACGGCCAGAGCATTACGGCACGGTGACGAATTGGATTGAACCGCTTCCTACCCTAATGTTAGCGTTTGTTGACGTTTATTGACTGCGCTGTGTGCGCGTTGTTTGGCTTGCTCCCATTTGTTTATATTGCAGCGATTGCGACGCCAGAATGATTGCCTGCAAGCAGTGCACGATTTTTTATTGACGACGACTTCTGTTGAACCCGTGTGGCGTTGAACCCGCTTTCACCAGCAACACGACAACGTTGCCTTCAAACCGACAATTAACCTACCGATTAAAATACCGAATAGACATTTTTACTGACTAAAGAACCTACCGAGCCCTATTTTACTTGCACTTTATGCAAGCGGTGTTTATTAATTTATAGCGTTTGATATTTTGTCTTATTTTTTCAGGCTATAAAGCAGCCTAAAAAATATAATCTTATAATAGCTAATCTCTCAATAGAATAAAAGCGGCAGAACGCTAAAACGTGCGTTTTTGCAACAAATTGTGATAATGGATATACCCCATAGGGCGGCATGGCAATAAACATCACAAAATGTATCTGTTTTAGGCAAACGAGCCCAGGCAGTGCGTCTGGGGCATATTTTTTATTTAAAATATAGCTCATTCATTTTTTTGATAAATGTCAGCCCAAGTGCCTCAGGCGCTTCATCACGCCTGGCTGTCCCGTTACCCCTCTGTAGGAAGTCATTGCTATGATCCGCCGCGCTTCATTGAGCCCCCCCCCCCCCGAGTCAGCAAGTTTTAAATAAGCGAGCTCTAAATAAGCCACATTTTGGGGGTATTTTTACAAACATTCCATTGTCTGAGAAGGGTGAGGGCGGCGAAAGGAAGCCTCCTACTCTTTTTTCATTGCTGCGGTTCGTGCACTCAACTGCAAAACCTAACAACGTGTCATTCAAAGCTCTTGTGACTGAGACAGGGACTACATTATTAATATCAAATTCACCTAACGACCATACAACGCCTTTGACATCCGACACCCTAAAATTGAATCAAGTCACCCCCCCTAAGAAAAGTTATGCTGCAGATTTGGAAATATTCAGCCAAGGCAGCATTATTCAGGTACCAGCACCAGAAGCTTGGCAACGACTCAACAGTCGTCTAAGGGATACATCAATAGTTTTTCCAGCGGTAGATTTGAAAATCTTACAGCAACTCTTTAGAAAACACGCTTTACCCTTGAATCTTAAATTAAAAGAAGGTGAATCCATCACGTTAGAGCAGCCATTGGCGCAAACAAGCATTCGACCTGTAAATTATACATCTCATAACAGGTATTTAGTTTGAACCCCTCAGATTGTTATTCAACTATGTTAGCGCCATTTTAGCGCGCGTAATCATCTTGCAGCCGAATAATATCATCCTCCCCAAAGTACGCGCCCAACTGCACCTCAATCATTTCCACCACATCCGTCCCCAAATTGGCCAAACGATGCAGCGCCTCCTTGGGGATGTGAATGTACTCGCCCGGCTGCGCCATCCAGGTTTTATCGCCCACGGTAATATGAGGCGTAC
>JAYKJM010000046.1:0-5944 GCA_035285385.1 Vampirovibrionales bacterium | reverse complement strand
TGGGCGCGAGATGTCAACAGCGACATGTTTGGCCTCAATACGAGCGATCAAACGGTAGAGTATTACATTTTTAATGACGCCTTAAGTGTCTATCAACGCGCATCAACCTTCAGTTATGCAGGCCTTGTCTCAAATGCTAGCGCCATCGCACTTGATCAAGCTGCTGATACGCTGGCCTTACTCGATGCGGGTAACAAACAGATTGATATTTTTAGTAATAAATATGTTGGTGGTGCACCAACAGCTTTAAGTCTCGCCGCTGCTATCAACCCAACCGGCTTAGCCATTGTGCAGCATAACGGTAACTATCTGGTGCTCGATAGTGCCTTGCAGACAGACAATACCATTCGGCTAATGGTGTATAACAGCTCGGGTCTGCTTTTACAAAGCATTGCTATCGACGTGACGGCCGCCTCGCTTGGCGTTAGTGGCACAAGCGAAACCAACTGGAAAATTCACTATAACGATGCCGACAATTTGCTCTATTTATTGTCACCGTCTTTGGGGCGGATTTTTGGCCTCTCCTTACCGCGGTATTTGTAAACATATTGTGGGCTAATTAAGACTTTGAGCGCCCCATCAGCCACTGCCCACCCGAGAGCGTGACCAGCAGAGCGCTTAGCAAAAGGCCTGCCGCGCACGCCTGACCCAGTTGAAGCCGCTCAAACGCCAGCTCATAGACCGCGTACACCGCAGACTGTGTCGTGCCTGCAGGCCCCCCGCGCGTCATGACATAAATTTCGGTAAACAATTTGAGTGCCCCAATCGTGCTCACCAGTGCCACCAAGGCCATGGCCGGTTTGAGCTGTGGGAGAGTCACCTGCCAAAATCGCTGCCAGAGATTAGCCCCATCCAGCGCGGCGGCTTCATCGAGATCGGCTGAGAGATGCTGCAAATGACTGAGATAAATCATCATGTAGTAGCCAATGCCTTTCCAGATGACAACGGCCATAATCGACAGCATCGCTAATTTTGGCCAGACGAGCCAGGGTAGCGGTTTGAATCCTGCCCAGCCAAAGGCGATTGAAAGCAAATAATTAAGCAGGCCATCTTCTTGCAGCAACCACTTCCACGCAATGCCCACAGCCACCATCGAGACTACCACGGGCAAATACAACAGGATGCGAAACGTCGAGACCCCCCGGAAGTTCCCATTGACCAGCATTGCAACTGCAACAGGCAGCAATACCAGGGGAGGCACAATACCCACGAGATACAGTCCGCTCTGCCAGAGCGCCTGCTGAAAACCGGTATTACTCAGAAGCGCTATTAGATTGCCAAAACCTGCCCAGGTGGGCGCGTAAAGGTTTTGATCAAAATTAAGAAGGCTCATCCCGAGGCTTCCCACAAACGGCCAGCCAAACACAAGCATCAGTGCGGCCAGTGGAAGCGCTAAATAGGCATAAGGCTCCCAGGGGGCATAAAATCGACTTGTTCTGGCCGTATCGGTATGGGACAAGCGTTTAGCCATGGTCTTTCAGGCTACTACTACTATTGGTCAATACAGCGGCACCCGCGGCTACAGACTGGGTGAACACATAGGGCTCATCAATGAAAGGGGGGTCTTCGGGAAGTGTTTTATCGGACTTGCAGCCAAGAGCCTCCATACGTTTCAGCTTGGAGAGCACACTATCGCGGCCTTGAAAGGTAACCATGGCGGCGTTGAATTTTTCGTTGAGGGTTTCAATGGATTTGCCGACGGCAGCAAAGCGTTCAAACATCAAGGCGCTTTTTTGATGCACCGCCACACCCAGTTTTTCAATCTCTTTGGCTTCCTGAGAGAGTTTGGCTACTTGCCAGCCGTGGTGCACCAGTCGTAACAACCCCATCAGGTTAAACGGCCCTGCCAGCAAAATGTTTCGCCGATAGGCAAACTGAAACAAGTTGGGATCCGACTCTAATGCCAGCGCCAACATGGATTCTCTGGGGACGTAGAGCACAACATAGGGCACAATATCGCTTGTGGTGTCATTGGGGTTTTTACTGGCTGCTTGTGGATAGGCTTTTTTGGAGAGCTCTTCAATGGCTGCCCGCAAAGACTGCTCGTGACGTTTCTGAAGGCGCGACAGCCGATCGTCTGACGGCTCAGCGACCTCATTATGGGCATCTGCGTTGGGATCCCACTGGAGGGCTTTGACATCAATGAACAGGGCGCGGCCATCACTGAGGTTAAGTTTAAAATCTGGGATGGTGCCGTTGGGCAGACGAGGCTGTTTTTGATAGCCGTGGCCTTCGGTTAATCCAGAATCTTGTAATAGCAGCTCCAGTTCAAGTTCTCCCCAGTTGCCACGGCCTTTGTTATGCGTCAGGGCATTGCCAAGGCGTTGGGTAACGGCGTGAAGGGTTTCCAGTTGCTGCTTGATGCCACCTTGATCACTGAGGGTTTTTTCGCTAATGGCTTGAAAAGCGGTCACTTTTTCTGAAAGCGGGGCAACCACCTGTTTGAGTTGTTGCAACAGGTGCTCTGAAGCCACTTGAGAGGCGTGATGACTCTGTTGCGCCAATGTTTTTTGACTGTTTTGCACCTGTTGATTGAGTTCAATTTTAAGGTGATCAATCAGCTGTTGATGAAAAGCCTGCTGTTGCTCGGCCAGTTGGCGCTCACTTTTTACCGTGGCTTCAAGCGTTGCGCGCAGGCTCGCCGCTTCTTGACGACTCAAGCTGAGTGCTTCTCGGCTTGCATCCAGGTTGTGGCTCATCTCTTGTAGGCTTTGCTCTTGCTGTGATAGCTGGGTGGTGAGCGTTTGTGTTTTCTGACGTTCTTGAGAGAGTTTAGATGAAAACCAAAATAGCATCCCAGCCAGGCCAAGACATGCGGCTAGGGGTATCCAGTATGAAACATCCCACATGGCTCAGGTTGCCCTCTTTATCACCCAAAAGCACTCTCTGGCTTTCAAGTTAATTCAAACTCGGCGGATGCGTGAAAATCAGGGAGGCGTTATGGCCACCAAAACCAAATGAATTTGACATCGCGTAGCGAAGATTTTCAACCGGTCGCGCTTCGTTGGCCACGTAATCCAGATCACAGGCGTCATCGGGCTGATGTAAATTAATGGTGGGCGGTAAAATTTGATGCTGCAACGACATCAGGGTGATAATGGCTTCCACGGCGCCCGTTGCGCCCAGCATATGACCATGCATGCTTTTGGTGGCACTGACTGGGGGGACGTTGATTTGACCATTATTTTCGCCAAATACGCGCTTCATGGCCTTGGTTTCGGCGATATCTCCCAGCTTGGTGCTTGTGGCATGGGCGTTAATGCTGTCAATAGCTGAAGGGGGCAGTCCTGCATTGCGTAAGGCCTGAACCATCGCTCGAGCAGCCCCTTCACCATCGGCGCAAGGTGCTACCACATCGTTTGCGTCGGATGAGCGGCCATAGCCAGCCACTTCAGCCAGAATGGTTGCGCCTCGTTTTTTGGCGTGCGCCAGAGATTCCAGAACCAATATGCCCGCCCCTTCCGACATCACAAAACCGTCACGACCCTTATCAAAAGGACGAGAGGCCGCTGTCGGATCACTGGCACGCATTGACAGCGTTTTTGCTGCCGCAAATCCCGCAATTGAAATGGCAGTCAAGGGGGCTTCCGCACCGCCAGCAAGAACCACATCGACTTCATCTAGCTGAATCATGCGCATGGCTTCACCAATGGCATCGGTACCAGTGGCACAAGCGGTTACAATTGCATAATTTGGCCCCTTTGCACCAAACAAAATGGAGAGCCGCCCAGAGGCCATGTCGGTAATCATCATAGGCACCAGAAACGGGCTGCAGCGATGAAATCCTTTTTCCACGCAAGAGCGCAGCTGCTCGTCAATGGTGGTAATACCGCCGGCACCACTGCCCACCACGACGCCAAAGCGGGTAGGATCAATGGTCAAATTCCCGTCGGTATCTTGTAGTTTGGCTTGTTTGACAGCCTGAGTGCCCGCGGCAATGGCAAACTGAGTAAAGCGATCCATGCGGCGCGCTTCTTTTTTGTCCATATAGGCCGTCGGGTCAAAATCAGGAATGTATCCCCCGATGCGGCAGGTTTGCTCGGCCGCAGGTGCCTCTGGCAAAAGCTTGATACCACTTTTACCCGCTACCACCGATGCCCAGATTGCTTCAATGGAGTGTCCTATAGGCGATATAGCCCCCATACCGGTAATAACGACCCGTTGGGTGTCCGGTTTGCTACTGTGCACGTTGATTGCACTCATTGTGGTTTTCCTTTTGAGGGGGCTTGATGCGCCAAAACAAAAACGATTGAAACGTTGTGGTTGAAACCGTTACTTGACGACCTTTTCAAGGTAGTCGACGGCTTGTTGGATGGTCTGGATTTTTTCGGCTTCTTCTTCGGGAATTTCAAGGCCAAATTCTTCTTCAAGCGCCATCACAAGCTCAACGGTATCCAGAGAATCGGCACCCAAGTCTTGGGTAAAGCTGGCGGTGGGGGTAATTTGAGAGGCTTCTACGCTGAGTTGTTCAACGACGACTTTTTTCACGCGATCAAACACAGAAAGTTTTGTTTCGGCACTCATGAGACAAATCGCTCCTTACAAAAAGATGGGGGGATAAAAAGGATAATAAACGTGGTTTTATCGTGAAGACACTCCAGAGACAAGTGTCGACGCTTTAGTGTAACACAAGCCGGTTGAGCTATGACGACTTTCAATAAGCCACCTTGCAAATGAGAATTTACTAGAGTAAAGCACCCGAAGCTTAATCCTGCAACGTCTCTGGGTGTTGGAGCTTTACAAGAGTAAACCACCCGAGACTTCGATTACTTGACCTGTGACGTAGCCGTCGGGATCGGCCAGATACACCACGGCCTTGGCAATATCCTCCGGTGTGCCCAGACGACCCAGCGGAATGGCCTCCTGAATTTTATCTTGTGGCAAATTGGCCGTCATGTCGGTGGCAATAAAGCCGGGTGCCACGGCATTGGCACGAACTCCCCGGGCTGCAAGCTCCTTGGCCAACGTTTTTGTGAGCCCAATTAAGCCCGCCTTGCTGGCGGCGTAATTGGCCTGTCCTGCGTTACCATAGAGACCTGATACGCTGGCAATATTGATGATGCGCCCCGCACGCTGTTTCATCATGATTTTGGCCGCCCCACGGCACAGATAAAACGCACCGCTCAGGTTGGCCTGAATCACGCGCTGCCAGTCATCATCGCTCATGCGCACAATGAGGGTGTCTTTGGTCAAGCCCGCATTATTCACCAAAACGTCAAGGCGTCCCCATTCTTGCATCACCAAATCCAGAGCCGCTTGACACTGCGCCGCCTCAGCAACATCCAGTGCGATGGCCATGGCAGGCGTGCCTAGAGCTTTAATGGCTTCAACGGTTTCTTGAGCCGCATCCGGTTTACTTACGTAGGTAACAGCCACCGCATAGCCGGCTTTTGCCAAGGCTAGGGCACAGGCTTTGCCAATGCCACGGGAGCCACCGGTGACCAGGGCGGTATTGATGTGTTCAGGCATGATCTATAAAAAACTCCATCCCAGAAAAAAAGCAACGTGTGACAGTAAATTGCATTGAAAGCGCATGTGTTGCAAGCTGGTGTAACATAATCAGGTGTTTTTGTCAGAAGGATGTTACAGGATTTCGCCCCATGTCATCGTCGTCGTCGTTTCCGTTGCCGTCTTCGGCCTCAGAGCCCACGATTATTCAAGAAGGCCCCTTTTGCGGCGAAGCGCGCCCGTGGGGAAATTTTCTGGTATTGCGCGATGAGCCCCATTACAAGCTCAAGCAGCTTCAGGTGAGCCCCGGGCATCGATTGAGCTTACAAAAGCACCAGCACCGCGAAGAGCACTGGCTGGTGACTCGGGGTACGCCTCATATTACCGTGGGCGATAAAACCTGGATGGCGCAGCCGGGCGAGTACATTCACATCCCCAAGGAGGCGCTGCATCGTTTGGCCAATTTGGGGACGGATGTGGTGGAAATGATTGAGGT
>JAYKJM010000045.1:0-3345 GCA_035285385.1 Vampirovibrionales bacterium | reverse complement strand
TTTTTTAATCTCTAGAAAGTGTTTACGTAATGTCTGCTGCCAAAATCTCGAGAGTGCTCATTGCCAACCGTGGTGAAATTGCGGTTCGCATCGCCCGAAGTTGTCAGCAGATGGGTCTTGAGGCGGTCGGTGTTTTTTCCACCCACGATGAGCAGGCCATGCACGTGCGCCAAATGAATCGTGCCTTCCCTCTCGGCGGCGAGCATATTGCGCAAACGTATCTCAATGGCGAGCAACTGATTGACATTGCCAAGCGCAGTGACGCTCAGGCGATTCACCCCGGTTATGGCTTTCTATCTGAAAATGCGGCCTTTGCCCAACGCGTCCTTGATGCGGGTTTAATTTGGGTTGGACCCCCTCCCTCTGCCATGGCCGCCATGGGAGATAAAGCCCAGGCAAAATTCTTGATGCGACAGGCTGGTGTACCTGTGCTGCCTGACATTGTTCTGAGCCCGAAAAATTTGCCTGATGAAGCTTCGTTAAAAAAACGGGTGCAAGAGGAAATTGGGTATCCGCTGTTGGTCAAAGCCACTGGCGGTGGGGGCGGTAAAGGGATGCGGCGCGTGGATCGAGAGGATCAGCTGCTAGAGTCACTTCATCACGTTATTTCTGAGGCTGAAGCGGCTTTTGGCCATGGCAATGTTTTGCTAGAGCGATATTTGCCAACCGCCCGCCACGTGGAAGTCCAGATTTTGGGTGATCAAAACGGGCATATTGTTCATTTATACGAGCGTGAATGTTCGCTTCAGCGGCGACATCAAAAAATCATTGAAGAATCGCCTTGTGTGGCGCTCGAGAGCGCTACCCGCCAAAAGATGCTGGATGCGGCCGTGGCGGCGGCAAAGGCCGTTGAATACACCAACGCGGGGACCGTCGAATTTTTGTGGGATCAAGCCAGCGATGCTTTTTATTTTCTGGAAATGAATACCCGGCTTCAAGTGGAGCACCCTGTCACCGAGTGGCGAACCGGGTTGGATTTAGTGGCCTTGCAAATCCAGATTGCCCAAGGTGAGCCCCTCCCTTTTACTCAGGCGGATATTCATGCAAGCGGCCATGCCATTGAATGTCGCCTTTATGCGGAGAACCCTGCGTTGGGGTTTTTGCCCGCTACGGGGGTGTTGTCGGTATTTGATGTGCCTCAGGCCCCCTTCATTCGCCTGGATAGTGGGGTAGAAGCGGGCGATTCGGTGAGCGTTTATTATGATCCTCAGCTGGCTAAATTAAGCGTATTGGCGCCGACTCGCCAAATGGCCCTCTCTCGGATGGTCTGGGCGCTTGAGCGAACGGCCATTTTGGGCGTGGAAACCAACGCGACGTTTTTAAGAAAACTCTTGCAGCATCCGCAGGTTAGCCGCGATCAAACGCACACGCAATGGCTAACACCCGAGCGTATTGCCCAGATTATCCAGTTCTCTGAGCCGACTGAACCGCCGCCAACCTCTGCCCTGTTAGCAGTGGCCTCCGTGGCGCAATGGCAAACAGCCCTAAAAACGCCACGGCCTGTTGAGGAGCCTTTAGACCGAGATCCCTATTCCCCCTGGAACTCAAGACCATAAGATAAAAAGAGAACGAAAATAAAAAATGCAACGAGCAATTTGTCACATTAGGCTTAGCGCGTCGTCGTGTCAGAATTTTTTTTAAAAAAAAGGGAAACCCTAGGGTTTCCCGCTTGCTCTGGCTTGCAATGAAATGGGTTAGCTTTTTGAATTTTCAGATAGAAAAATGGTCTGCATTTAGTGGTGAGACTAGGCTTAGACCGCTTTTTGCATGGGCTCAAAGGTAGACTCCACCAGGCCAAATTTAATGGCGGCCAAGACAGCTTGCGTGCGGTCGTTGACTTGTAACTTCTGAAAGATATTGTTGACGTGCGTTTTTACCGTTGTTTCGCTGATGACCAGCTTGTCGGCCACGTTGCGATACGTTTCACCGTCGGTGAGCAGTTTGAGGACTTCTTTCTCTCGTTGGGTCAGGTAGTTGAGCAAGGCTTGTCGGGTGGGGTCAGGACGGCTGGCTTGCGCAATCCGCTGATGGAATTCATCAAAGAACTTGCTGGCCAAAACCGGCGGAAGATAGGTTTTGCCATTGGCGATTTCACCCAGTGCCACCATTAGCTGTGCCGTGACCATCGTCTTGAGCAAATAGCCTTTAGAGCCGGCTCGCATGGCGCGGTAAATCAGATCAGGCTCATCGTAGCCTGTCAAGACGAGGATTTGGGCATTGGGTTTTCGATTGAGAATCTGGCTAATTGCGGAAATGCCATCAAGTTCTGGCATATTGATGTCCATCAGGACAATGTCCACCTCAGTATTAGACATCCGACGAACGGCCTCGTCACCGTTGGTGCAGATGCCAACAATTTTGTGGCTAGACTGCAATTCAATCAGCTGTTTAATGCCGGCACTGTGATTGGCATTGTCATCAACAATCAATAAACGAAGTGGGGCTTGGCTTTGATCCATAGAACGCATGACGGTCTCTCTCTCTCTTTCTTTCTGTCTATCTCGTCTGAAACAGGGCAGGGAATACGAATACAACTGGAATAATTAACGGAAGGGGGAAGGAGCTTTTTAAAATTTTTTGAGCGAATTTTCTAGGTTTAACCGATCAATTACCGTAAATTCACAAGGCAACAGCCCTGTGTGGCATTGGCCGCACTTGCTGCTTAGAAGCTCTTCACACGGACTCTTTCTCTCTGCTTGGATAATCACGCTTTGGGTGATGGCATTGGTTGTTTTGCTATAGGCTTATCATAGGGGGGAATCCCTCAAACGCTCATCGACTAAAAGTTGGATATTTTTTTCCAAAGGATCAATCCTTTTTGTAAAACTTGTTACAAAACTTAGCCGACTGGTTAATCTTGCTACAAGTTTACGATCGTTTTTGATCAAAAGGCATCCTTTAAGCAAAGGGCACTGATTGGTGTAGATTCGATAGAGGAGAGGCAACCCATTTTGTGACGGCTTTTTGGAGCCGTTTGTCAGTTTTTATCAATAGGGTGACGACCAATGAACCATAAAGTTGGCAAGCCCAACCGACGATGGCGATTAGAAGGTAGGACTATTAGAACAGTTTTCGCTGCACTGGCTCGCAGACCAGCAGATCTGCAATGTCACAGTCGAGGATGTCGCATAATAAGTCCAGATTGTCATAGCTTGGCTGGGTTCTGCCACTGGCCCATGAATAGACCGTTTGCTGGGGCACGCCAAGCTCAATGGCCAGCCGGTAAAGGCTCCATCCCTTTCGGGTTTTAGCACATTCTTTAATCAGAACCTTCATTGCCTGGAAATCAGTAGTGAACCTGTTGACAAGACTGTAAAATAGAATAAAACCTGAATAATGGTAAAA
>JAYKJM010000044.1:0-4152 GCA_035285385.1 Vampirovibrionales bacterium | reverse complement strand
GCTTTGAAGGCGCAACCGGCTTGCCCACCGGTCATAATCCGATACTGCTGCCTGGTGTCGGCGCCTTTGGCGCCTTGATGCAAGCCCTCAATCAACGAGGTCTCAGCTCGACGCTTAAAACGCTGATAGCTCAGGGCACACCCTATTTAGGCATTTGCGTCGGACTTCAGGTGTTATTTGAAGCCAGTGAAGAATCCCCAGGCTGCCCGGGCCTGGGCGTGCTCAAGGGTCGTGTGAAAAAATTCACGTCCGATGCCAAGGACAGCCCCATTAAAATCCCGCAAATTGGCTGGAATCGTATTGCGCTTACCCAGTCGGGCTCTCCGTTTGACAGCCTCGCGCATGGAGCAGTCTATTTTGTAAACTCCTATGTCGCCGCCCCGGAGGAGGCTCATCAGGTTTTATATCAGGCAGATTATGGCGGAGCGTTTTGCGCAGGGGTCAGATCAGGCAATATTACCGCGTTTCAGTTTCACCCCGAAAAAAGTGGGGATTTTGGCCATCAATTACTCGCCACCTGGGTTGCCTCTGTCTTGACGCGCACGCATCCAAATGGAACCTGTCAACCGGGAGCACTGGCAACATGACCCTTTGCAAGCGCATTATTCCTTGCCTAGATGTGGACAGCAACGGCCGCACGGTCAAAGGCATCAAGTTTCAGGGCCTGCGTGACATGGGGGATCCGGTTGAAATGGCAATCCTCTATCAGGCGCAAGGAGCCGATGAGCTTGTTTTTCTAGATATTGGCGCCTCACATGAAGATCGAAAAACAATGCTTGATGTTGTACGGCGCGTGGCGGATGTGCTGATGATTCCGTTTACCGTGGGCGGGGGAATTTCGAGGCTAGAGCATGTTCAAGCCCTGTTAGCCGCCGGTGCAGATAAAGTTTCGATCAATACCGCAGCAGTAACAAATCCGGATCTGATTCGACAAATTGCAGAAACGTGCGGGCGTCAGTGCTGCGTGCTGGCCATTGACGCCAGACAAAACAAAGAGAATCCTGACACATGGCAAGTATTAACCCACGGAGGACGCAAAACCACCCACCTCGATGCCCTGCAATGGGCGCAAGCGGCGGTAGTACTGGGGGCGGGTGAAATTTTGCTCACCTCCTGGGATCAGGACGGCACACGATCCGGGTTTGATTTGCCCCTCACCCGCACGCTTGCAGAAGCGCTATCGGTTCCTGTCATTGCCTCTGGAGGTGCCTCTGGGCCACAAAGTTTTATTGACGTCTTTCAAAATGGCGCGGCTGATGCCGCCCTGGCGGCAAGCATTTTTCATGAAGGTGATTGGACGGTTGCAAACCTCAAAGCTGTTTTGGCCGACGCGGGCATTACCGTTCGACAAGGGTAACCATAAGGTCTAAACTTTCTTTTTAAAAGAATTTTCGAGGCCATTGTATTGCCTTTACTCTGAAACTCCTGCCAAACTCGTTTTATTCAGTCTGTTTTCACCATCATTTTGAACTGTTTATGAGACTTTTCCAGTGGGATACAACGCCATGTTAAATGTTGAAGCCGATTATCATCAAAATCAGATGCCGCCTAAAGCGCCCTTAAAACCCTTGCTTGTGCGCGCATTTAGTGGCGAGCCCATCGAGCGTCCACCCGTCTGGCTGATGCGACAAGCCGGGCGCTACATGCACGAGTATCAGGCGGTTCGGCAAAAAACCGATTTTATGACCTTGTGTAAAACCCCCGCACTGGCTGCGGAAGTGTCCATGCAGCCCATTTTGGCCTTTGGCATGGATGCCGTCATTGTCTTTTCAGATATTCTCCCCCCTGCTGAAGCCATGGGTCTAGCGTTGACGTTTGGCGACAAGGGGCCTTGCTTTCCAAATGCATTGTTGCCTGATCAGGTAGCCTCTTTGCGGATTCCTGAGCCAGAGGCCGATTTGGGCTTTATGCTGGAAACGCTCAAAATACTGCGCCGCGAACTTTCCAGCCCCGAGCATCAAGATCGCGCCCTGATTGGCTTTGCTGGCGCTCCTTGGACCTTGGCCACCTACATGATAGAGGGTGCGATTGCCAGTGAAAAAGGCCGACATCTGCATAAAACCAAGGCCTGGCTCTATAATCGCCCCTCAGTGCTTCATGCCCTACTTGAAAAACTAGCCCTCACGATTGGCCGCTATCTGATAGCGCAAATCCACGCGGGGGCACAAGCCGTGCAACTCTTTGACACCTGGGCAGGACATCTGTCGGCGAGGGAATATGCTGAGTTTGCCTTGCCGTATCAACGACGGGTGATTTCGGCCGTCCGGCAGGCGCACCCAGAAATTCCGGTTATTATGTATGCACGCGGCATGCGGGGATGCCTGCCCTTATTAACGCAAAGCGGCGCCACCGTGTTAAGTCTGGACGAATTTAGCGATTTGAGCGAAAGCCGCTCAGCACTGGATGCCAATGGCTTTGCTGATTTGGCTTTGCAGGGCAATCTTGACCCGGTGGCGCTGTGGCAAGCTGACCCGGAGCGTTTAACTGAGCTGACCAAGCAAACTCTTGCCTCAGGGGGCTCTCGGCGGTATGGCTTTAATTTGGGTCATGGCGTCTTGCAGTATACCCCTCGCGATCATGTTGCGCGCGTGGTTGACACGGCTCAGGCGTTTCGTTGGCAAGCGCCTTGATTTGAAACTGCCCTTGATTTCAAGCTGCAACATTATGCTAGGTGGCTAAAAATCTCATCCGCAAGGCTCATTTGCCATGGCTTTGAGCCTTGCGGCAGCTGGGCTGTGAGGTGAGCCATTTTTCGCCCAGCCCTAGGCTCGATTTTTCCATAATCATGAAGGTTCAAGGTCACTTGGCTCAAGATTTTAGACGACCTGAGCGCTGGATCACGCAGGGCTCGATAGCTATCTCCCAAAATATTTTGCATGAGACAAGGGGCAATCGGTACCGGATTTAGTAAGGGCACTGTCGTCATCGCGGCCACCTGCAACTCAAATTGACTGATAGTACACCCTTCCATCGTCCAATGAAATGCGTTATGCGGGCGTGGGGCCAGCTCATTGATGAGCAAATTGCCGCTTTCGGTGATAAAAAATTCGACACATAAAACCCCCGTCAAATTAAACGCTTCCATCAAGGTGAGCAGCATTTTTTGAGCAGGGCGCTCAAAGGCGGCAACATCCGGCTGCGCCGGCCAACAGGCACGATGCAGAATATGATTGCGATGCCATGTTTGAGTCAATGGCATCAAAGCCATCTCGCCACGCGTATTACGGGCGCCAAATAGGGCACATTCTGCTTTTAACGATTGCCACTGCTCCAAAATAAGCGGCTCACAAACGTCTGCATGCGGCTGCAAGGCTTGCCAGGCGATTCTTGCGGACTCAGGGGTGGGTATTTTTTTTTGCCCTTTGCCGTCATAGCCGAATCGGGTGGTTTTGAGAACCGCAGGCTGGCCAAGGTGCTTGAGTCCGCTCATCAGTGCCTCCTCAGAGCGAACCTCCACAAACGGGGTTGTCGGCAGCCCAAGAGACTGAATAAACCGTTTTTCGGCCAGTCGATCTTGAGTGACCTCAAGCACCTTGGCCGCGGGGTAGACGGGTACTTTTTGGGACAAATATTGCAAGGTGTTAACGGGGATGTTTTCAAATTCAATCGTCACGCCAGCCACGAGTTGCGACAAGGTATCAAGCGCTTTTTCATCGGTGTATTCTGCCTGAATCCATTGTTCACAAACGCCTTCGGCCGGTGCATCTGCCTCTGGCCAAAGCCCAATCACCCGATAACCCAACTTTGTGGCTGCCAAGGCAAACATCTGCCCCAACTGCCCCCCACCCAGCAGGCCCAAGCATCCAGATTGTGAAACAGGCATCAAGAACACAACTCCCATACCACGTTGCGGGGATCACCACCTCGTTATTTTAAATCCAAGCATGACAGGGGCGTCAACCCGATTAAACTTCAAACATGACGGCTTTTCGCGCAATGTTTCTGTTGGCAGTGATGCCACTGTGCCTGATGAGCCCACCTTGGGTGGCCTATGCAGAGCCATCAACTGTGCCTGAAGCCCAAGGCTTGACAACGCCTGCGGCCACGACAAAGAGCAACGCAATGCCTGATGATGCCGTCATTCAGCAGGCTATTCATAACTATCGTGAGGCTCACTATGAGCAAACCCTGTTATTATTATCGACTTTACCC
>JAYKJM010000043.1:0-11297 GCA_035285385.1 Vampirovibrionales bacterium | reverse complement strand
CAGGTGCGCTTGAACCTCAAAAAAGTTACAATTTTTAATACTTTTAATAACGCCAACGCCGCTGCCGCGGGTTACTCCAGCTCAAAGGAGGCGTTGACCACGGCGGTCACTTTTTTGGCCACGGTTGAGGTATCATTCACCCCCCAGTCGGACACCTCGGTGGAGTCGGCCGGCGTAATCTGAAACACGCCGGTTGAAGCTGATGTTAACACCCCCACGTGATTGCCCGCACTTTGCGCCACCGCTTGCGCCCGCGCCTTGGCGTTGCCGGTGGCCGCCGAAAGCAGCTTGACTTTCAGCGTATTGAGTGGCGTGTAAAAATATTGCGGCGGCTGCACAGAGACATCACCCCCTTGCCCTAAAAGCGATGACACCCCCGTGCTTAGGGTGGTGACCTTGTCAACCGCACTGGAGGTGACGGTTAATGGCTGACGAAACTCGATGGTGTCTATTACTCGGGTCTCGTAGCCTTTGGCATCGCGCTCATAAAACGTTACCTGATTGACCACACCTGCTTGCAGGCTGTTTGCAGCTAAGCCTTGTTTCAGAAAGTACGCTTTAACGGCTTCTCGGTTTTTATTGAGCATGGCAAGGGCTGTTTTGGAATCTTTACCGCGCCCCACAGGCTCCAGCGTCCAAATCACACGATCAGAGGTGACTCGCTGCTCGGCCGCGCCGGTGACATCCAAGGTGTTTGGGCGCAAATGTTTGAGGGAATTGGCGGCCAAAACTGTGGCCAACACCAGCGAGCCGCCCAGCACTGCGCCCATCATGACGAGCTGATTGTGCTTCAGCCAGTTTGAAAAACTCATGGTTTACGCCTTTCTTCTGGGGTTTTCAACGGAGATTGTATCACGCTAGCCTGCAATACTTTGCAGGTAGGCTTCAGGCGACATCAGGGCGGAGAGTTCCTGGGCATCACTGGGAGAAATTTCAACCAGCCAGCCCAAACCATAGCTGTCGTGGGTCAGGTTCAAGGGCTCGGCCACCAAAGCGTCATTAATGGAAACCACTTCACCCGAAACAGGTGAAAACACTTCCATTTCACCGGTTTCGGTTTCAAGCGTGGCCAAGGGGTCGCCCTGCTCAATAATCTGGCCAACCTCGGGCAGCTCAATGGAAACCACCGTGCTCAGACGATCGGCGGCAATGTGGCTAATACCCACCCGTGCCACGTCCTGGTTCACAATAACGTATTCGTGACGTTCGCTCAGTAGCGCCTCTTCCGGGATAAGTTCCTGATCCAAACGATTCATCTGGTTTTGTCGACTCCGTGACTGACCCAACACGTGGGCAAAGTTTTTGACGAAATTTGTTGCATTCTAGCTTCAACGTGAATCTTCTGCTTGTCAAGGCTGAACGATTATTTTTGATGGCTCTTTTTTAAAAGTTTCTTCTGAATTCGTTAAAAAATGAAACAAAAAAGCTAAAAAAACAGAGCTGTTTTATCATTTTTTTGTATATAACGAGTACGCTGTATGAGCAGACTTTTATGGGTGTCTGATCAGGTGTGCAAACAATCTGCATGCCAGCAGTCTAAATAAAAAGTTGGTCAGTAGCCCTGAAAAGGTCGCACGCTTCTATACTGTTAGCCGATTCCTTGTTATTTTTTTGTTGACTTAAGTGTTCATTTTTTGGGAAAGGATTTTTACCATGAAAACGCTATTTGCGGCTGCTCTTGCCGCCTCAACCCTGGCACTCAGCCTTGTGGCCAGTGCCGAACCTGTGCAAATTGTCATTAAAAACGATGCCGATCCTCAGGCGTTTAACCTCGCTCCCATCCAAGCGGAATTAACCAGTGACGTTGAAGTGCGTATCGTAAACCAAACCCAGAAAAACTTGACTTTTCTGGTTCCTGGCACACTTGAAGAGACGGTTGCTTTCAATTCAGAGCGTACCGTTACCATTCCTGCTGACAAAATTGATGCTAAAAATGGCATCAAGTATGTCATCACGGGGCCTCGCCTTGACTACAATTACTATTCCCGCACAGGGATGATTGTTGCGCCGCCACCAATGGATCCAACCATTGCCGAGCGTGATGCCCGTTTTCAGCAGTTCTCCGACAACTCTCGTGATGCGCTGCAGCGTTTGATTGCCAGCAACAACTATACTCCTGTGCCGGCTTACGTGCAGCAAGAACCTGCCAAAGCGGCCCCCGTTGCCCGCAAGCTTAAACCGGCTCCTCAGCCCCGTGCAGCATCGGTTCGTGGCTATTGGTAACAGGCAAACGCAAGGGCGCTTGAGATACCCTCCTTGAGATACCCTCACTGTCCGCCCTAAAATGAAAAGACTCTGACGCTTTTGAAGGCATCAGGGTCTTTTTGCTTCAGGGTTATTGTTTTATTGATTGAATTCCATCCTCCCACTGCGTTTGAGAAAACCAAGATGCGACAGCCCCGTTTTTTTATACTTTGGCTTGCTTTTATTCTGGCGTACCTCTCAGGAGATGGCGTTTGCCCTGTTGTAATGGCGGCCACCCAGGAGCCTTCAAGCTCGACTGGCAGAGAAGGCGTAATATTTTCAGAATCGCTCACCTCCAAAATGGCCAAGGCTCAGAGTTTGCACTCAGCTCAGGGGAATAACCCGCCTGTTCCGGCTATAAATTCAGACAACACCTTGCCAAAACCCATTATGCCAAAGCCCATCATGCCAAAACTTGTCAATGTGTCGCCTGGTGCACAGTCTGAAAAGCCCTCCTCATCAGCTCACGATGCGCTAAAAGTGGTCATTCATGTGCCGGCGCGTCAATTAAGTGTCTTGCAGGGCGAGTATCGAATAGCCTCTTATCCCGTAGGGGTTGGGCGGCCGCAGTTTCCAACGCCGGCTGGAAAATTCAGCATTATCCGTAAAATCAAACATCCCGGCTGGGAGAATCCCTACCTGGCAGCCGGTGAAATGCGCATCGAAGCTGGGCAAGACAATCCACTGGGAACACGCTGGTTAGGCTTTAAAGCGATGCCTCAAGGCGAATATGGCATTCATGGGACAGATAACCCCAAAAGCGTCGGAGAGCTCAGCTCTCACGGGTGCGTGCGGATGCGCATCAAGGACGTGGAGCAGTTATATGATTGGGTTCAGGTTGGCACACCGGTTGAAGTGCGCTATGAGCCAGCCTGGCTTGAACGCTCCGGCAATCAACTGCTATTAACGGTGTATCCCAGCTGGTTTAAGCAACAAGGAAAGCTTAGTGCTGATGCCATTCAGCGACAAATTCGCAAACAATTTCCAACCGCTAGACTGGATGTGACAGCACTGCAGTACGCCCTGAAAAATCCATCCACCAAGGCGTTGTTGATTGGTCGCTTTGACCTGCGGGAACATCGATGATGGGTTAGTTTGTAACGTTTTTGTAAAACTAGATGGTGTCATTTAAACACCCACTTGCAACACAAGTTGGTTGCGATAGAGTAAACGATTGCAGGAGGTTCTTAAACCCCGCGTTGCAAAAGAGTTTTTAAATTAAAGTATTCAATTTTACATTAGTTTTTTCCCCTCACTCCCAACCTACAGAAATCTGTGACCTCTGATTCAGAGGTCTTTTTTTTGGACTATTTTTTTGCATCGATGTTAGCTATGTCCTCTGATGTATCCCCCACACCTCTGGCCATGCCACCCGCCTGGCTCATTGAACGACTTGCCGCTATTCAGGCGAGCATTGACACCCATGCGCATGCTCCTGTTACCCTGGTTGCCGCAACAAAATCGGCCGATACTGCTTTGATGCAGATGCTTTATCAGGCGGGGGTTCGCCATTTTGGCGAAAATCGATTACAAGAGGCCATGAGCAAACAACACGCTTTGTCTGAGGCCTCCCTCCATTGGCATTTTATAGGCTCTTTGCAAAGTAATAAAGCGCTTAAAGCCATTGACGCCAATTTCACCTTGATTCACGCCGTTGACTCTCTGGCACTGGCCAGCCGATTAAGCCGACTTGCCGCAGCACAATCACGTCCACAAGCGGTGCTGATGCAGGTGAATATTTCAGGCGAGTCGAGCAAACACGGCTTGAGCATTCACACTCTAGAGGCAGCTTTTCAGCAACTGGTAAGCCTACCTGGGCTCAATATTCAGGGGCTGATGACGATGGCACCCGCACAAGCACATTCAGAAGAGCGCTTGGCGATTTTTTCAGCACTTAGAGCCCTTCGAGATCGGCTGCAAACCCAGAATGAACACAGCTTGCCCACGCTTTCAATGGGCATGTCCAATGATTATCTGGAAGCACTTCAGGCAGGAAGCACCATGATTCGACTCGGCCGTGCGCTACTTACCCCACCTCATTAATTCATGGCTTACCGAGTGCCCATCCTTAGCGGCAGATGGTGCAGATCGCTCATCAAGCTGTTAATAGCAACGCGGTGCGCATTGGAAGCACCTGTTTCATCGGTCAGCTGCACTCTGACGTCAGCGACGGCTTGACGAATAAAGTCGGCCTTGACTTGTGCAACAGCAGCCTTTTCTTCCAGAAGGGCGCGTTGGCGAGCCGCTTCAAGGAGTCTGCTAGCTTCCTGCTCGGCATTGGCCAAAATTTTAGTCTGTAAGGCCTCTGCAGAAGCTTGAGCATTGGCCATCAAGAGGGTAATCTCATCATTCAATGAGCTTAAGCGCTTTTCAGCCTCCTGAAGAAGGGCTTCGGCTTCATTGCGTTTTGCTCTGGCACTAGCGAGATCGGCTGCAATGGCATCACGTTGCCTGGTGACTGCGTTTGCCAGCTGGAATTTTTTAAAGACAAAAGCCAATAAGGCAACAACCAATGCAAGGTTAAACGCATTGCTTTTCAGTAACGCATCAAACAAGGACATGGATTCAACAGGATGAGCGGTCATAGCAAGGAAAAAATTTAGCGAGATGACGCGGTTAACACAGATGTTTGTGATGGCTTGGATAATGTATCGAGCACGTGAGTGCTCAAGGCTTTTTGTTCAGAGGACAAGGCCTCTAAGGTCTCCACGCGCCAGGAGCCCAGAGACGTCAGCGCCGTATCTACGGTGGATTGAGCCTGGCTGCGGGCCGCATCAATACGAGATTGCGCCTGTGACGTGGCACTCAAGCGTGCTTTTGCCATTAAGGCCTGAGTTTTGTGATGCGCCTCGGTTAACTGCGCCTGCCAGTCTTTCTCATGAAGAGCCGCTTGCTGACGAGCAGCTTCAGCCGTTGAGGCGTCAGACTCCAGATGCGCCATACGTGCTTGTTTAATGCGCGCAACGGCATCAAAGAACATGGTCTTCATGAGCAACATGAAGACCACGAAACTGGCTAAAATCCATAAAAACGTGGCGTCAATCGACAGCATAAGGCGTTAGGCTACCCAAAAAATCCGCTGTAGATGAGGTAGAAGGACACAAAACCGAACAAACCCAACAACTCCACAACCCCAAGGGTAATAAAGTAGTAAGGGGTCAGGCTGTTTTGCACTTCGGGTTGACGGGCAGCACTGTTAAAATAGGCACTGGTCATCAAGCTAATCCCGATGGCGGGGCCGATGCTGGCAATACCCACGGCAAACGGGGCGGCAAGTTTGGCGGCGGCAATGGCGTCCATAATGACTGGGAACCTTTCTATTCAAAAAAACCTGAAAAACAACTCAAAATATAAACACTAAATGCCCTTAAAAAAGAGCACACTGTCATCAAACTTAAAAAACACTATCGGTGCAAGGGGGATACATGGATTACCAAGATAGGATGTATTAAAATGACCCTAACCCATGCCTGAAAGATTGCGAAGGGGACGTGATGCTTAGGGAAAAAATCACAGAGAAGCCTTACAAGAATTTTGTAAGTCAACTGCTAACCACGCAGTAAGAGATACCAACCAAGTTTATAGAGTCTTAAGGGGTGGGGAGACAATGCAAAATAACGCTCTTTGAAAGGTAGGGGGATAGTATTTGAAAGAAGGGACTAAAAGTGGGGGAGGATTTAAAAAATAGACGTTAAAACAATAAAATCCAAGCTCAATGACACTTAGCGTTGGCGCCATTAGCGTCAGAACAATAGCGGCTTAGGCTTTGCCCATTAGGCCAAAGGACATTTCAATGTTCTTGCTGACAACCTTGTTGACACTCTCGATCTCTGTCTGCACCGCCTGATGCTGAATATTAATGCGGTTGACTTGAAGTTCAAGCATTTTATCAATTTGCTGCAAGCTGCCTAAAATTTGTTCAAAGCTTTTCACGTTTGCCTGCTCAGCTTCTGAGCCGCCGGGCTTGGTCATACCAAACTGGTTTTGAAGTGACAGCATCGTATTGGCCAGCAACATGCGGCGCTGGTTGAGCATTTGGAGCATAAACTCCAAATCGCTCTTGCGAGCAACCAGCATATAGATGCGTGCTGATGATGCGGCTAACCCCATTGGTTTCCCCTAAACGCAGTTGACTGCGATCCAATAAACTGAACGCGAGTTATAAATTCCCCTAATATGATTCCCCTTGTGATGGCATAAAACCAGAGTTCACTCGCTTTTGTGTTAGCACATCTTAAAAAAATCATAATTATTACAATGTTTTTACAATGCGGGGGCACACACGGCTGCCGTTTGGCAACACCTAAAGGCGTCTTTGCAAGCTTGGCGCACTTGCAAACGAAGGCTTTGAGAGAAGGGCTTGGGCAAAAACGCCTGTGGCTGCTATAGTAAACATTCATCGTGTAGCGTCTATTTTTGCGCCCTTTTTGCTTTTTTTATATGATGCCATGGAGGTTCAACCCCTAATGATGCCAACTGCAGTGGTGGTGATAGGCCATTGGCTTTCAGTCGTTCTTTTGCTGGGGAGCCAACTGTTTATGGCAGCGGCGTTTTGGTCGTGGCTGGCCACGGCGCATGGGGTGGATGGTTTTTTAAGAGGCTTCAGGGTGTTTCGCCCCTTCATGGTGCTGGCCAGTTTAGTGCTAGTGGCTTCCGGGGTTCAGCAGCTGATACTAATGGGCGGCATGCGGGCCATGCCAATGCTGTTTCATATTAAACTGACGTTTGCGCTCATTGTGATTGTCTCTGCCTTGGTGCAAAGCCTGATTGTGTTTCCAAAATGGCAAGCGACTCCACGATCGGAGGCGCTGGCCAAGACATTTTGGATACTAAGCCTCCTGATGTCGATTGCAGGCGTTGGGGCTGTGATTTGTTTGGCCTTGGCTAAAGGCTATTAAGCCTTACACCCAGAGGTGTCCATTTGCTTCTGTTGGATAGGCCACAACGTTCGCTCTGTATCAAAAATTGGCTATTTTGGCGTGTTTTGAGGCTTCAAGGTAGCCCCAAAACGTGTCAGCAACGTTTGCCAGCTAAGCAGAACTGGCAATGTTTGCGGCGCTGCCTCGAGCCACAGGCGTGGCTGGCGTTTCCAAAGGCGGTATGAGCGGCAGCCTGAAGCCAAAGGTACTGCCTTGATCGGGTTGGCTTACGACAAACACCTGCCCTTGATGATGCTCTTCAATGGCCATTTTGACCAGGTGCAATCCTAAGCCGGTACCTTTTACCGTATGGACTTGATTTTCGACACGATAAAAGCGATCAAAAATAAGGGGGATATGCTCCTCAGGAATGCCAATCCCTGTGTCACTCACGGAGAGCTCCAGACATTGCCCCAGCTTGGCCACGGGCACGACTTCAGCACGAATCTTGATGCGACCACCCTCGGGGGTGTATTTAATGGCGTTACTCAAAAGATTTCGAAGCACCCGCTCCACGCTATCACTGTTCATGGGCACTTCGGGCAAATTGGATTCAATGGCTGTGGTCAGTGTAATCGATTTTTGCTGAGCGAGCATCTTGACCGATTGCACGGTGAGATTTATCAGGGGCACGATGCTTTGCGGGGATTTTTCAAGGGCAATATTCCCGTTTTCGAGTCGTGAAAAATCCAGAATATCGTTGACCAGCTTTTTAAGGCGATCGGTTTCAACATGAATGGTTTCCAGAAACTCAGCACGCGTTTGCTCATCGAGATCATCACCATGATGATAGACGGTGTCAACGTAACTCTTAATGGTGGTCACCGGCGTGCGCAGTTCATGGCTGACGTTTGAAATAAACTGGGTTTTAAGGCGATCGACTTCGGCCTCTTTGGTGACATCGTGCAGGGTCATCACAAAGCCCACAATGGTCATCGTGGCAGAGTCTCTCAGAGGAGACAGTGATACCTTGATGGTTTTGCCGCTAAAGGAAAGCTGCTGGCTATACTCAGGGTGAGAGGAGCTGCTTGGTTGCTGCAAAGTGGAAAAATAGGCCGCCAAGACGGGTTCAAAACAGCGGTTGCCCTCGGTAGTGGTGTACTCTCGAAATGACATGCCGCTAAGCCGATCAGGGGTTCGGGCTTCCAGAAGCCGGGCGGCAGAATCGTTGGCCATCTGAATAACGCCGTTGCTGTCACACACCACGACCCCATCCACAATACTGCCAAGCACAGCATCAAGCTTGTGACGCTCCAAAGCCATTTGCCCCTGATTCTGAGCCGTGTAGGTCTTGAGCTTGGCGCTCATCTGGTTAAACCCCTCAGCCAAGGTTCGGATTTCTCCCCAGAGGGTACCTGTTTCAATTTTTGCGCCAAAATCGCCTCCTGAAAGTCGTTTTACGCCTCTGGAAAGCGTCTTTAGCTGCTGGCTGTGTAGGTAGGCGCTAACCGCAATAGCCGTCATGGCTAACAGCCAGGCAGCGGTAAACACAAATAGAATCAGATTGTTCACGTTACTGGATAATTGACGCCAAGAGTCACCCGTAATTTTAATGTGCAGTTCGCCCGGCGCACCGCCAGCAACGCCTTCAAAAGGGGCAGCATAATCTATTAAGTATTTCTCTTGCTCCGCCGTTAATGGCCGGTGTGTTTCAAACATCAGGGTGCCGTCAGAATCATAGAATTCAACAGCGGCAATATCATCGCTGGTTTCCAAAAGAACCGTTGCCAGTTGTTTTTGTGCAGAAAGCCCGGCTATTTCATCGCTCATGCGGTTTTGAGAGGCCACGGCGGTCATGAGTTGGCCAAATGTCTGTTGATGTTTGGCAATGGTGGCTTCAAACTGCGAGTGCGCAAACCAGGCGCAGACGCCAAAGGCCAGACTCACCGAAAGCACACTGAGCACCCAAAGGCGCTGGTGTTTTTGAGATAATCCCACCCAGCTGGGTAAGCGAGGCATCAAAGCCTCCGCTGCCGGGAGGCCTGAATCCGTTGACGGGGCTGGTTCTGAAACATTTTGAGAAGAGGGTAAGAACGCCACTCGAGGCTCCCTGCAAGCAGTCATTAAAAAAGAGGGTAAAACATCAGATGTTGAATTGTTACATAATATAACAAAATTCTCAAAACCAAACCTGAGTCAGGGCTCTAAGCTCGAAAGCACAACGCCATTTGAGCTCAGCCTAGTGCTTTTCTGCGCTTGTACTAGATTTGGCCAATATTTGGATAATCCTTTGAGTGGTCATTTTGGGGCATGAGCATGTTATTTGAGTAATCTCATGCGCTGTGATCTCGATCCCGCTTATGCCTCGATCCATACTAAAGATGTGCTGGTATCATTTGACTCCCTTCCTTCACTGGAAATTGCCCTAAAACACCTGGCGGATGCCCCCGGGGTGTATCAATTTTTTGATGGCGAGGGTCGATTGCTCTATGTGGGTAAAGCCAAACGGCTGAAAGCCCGTGTGCGCAGTTATTTTCAAAAAGGCAGCCAGCTTACAGGCAGAATAAGCGCCATGGTTCATCAGGTTGCGCGGCTGCATACCATTGTCACCGACTCTGAGGCCGAGGCGTTTTTGCTGGAAAGCAATCTCATCAAGACCCATGGCCCAAAATATAATATTCTTCTGCGCGATGACAAGCGTTATCCGTGGATTGCACTCAGCGATGAACCATATCCTCGGCTATTTGTCACCCGAAATCCTAAAAAACTGGCGCGAACCAAGACACGCTTTTTTGGCCCCTACCCCAACTCGGGGGATATGTACACGCTGCTTGCGACCATCCGCAAGGTGTTTCCCTTGCGACAACGTCGACGCCCTCTTTTTAAAGATCGCCCGTGTATGAATTTTTTTATTGGGTTGTGCCCGGGGCCGTGTCAGCAGAAAATTACGCCAGAGGGCTATCAACATACGATTGATCAGGTGGTTTTACTGCTAAAAGGCAAAACCGATGACTTGCTCGAAGAGCTCTCTGTCGAGATGCAAGCGGCAAGTGAAGCCATGGCCTTTGAGCGTGCGGCACAATTAAGAGATACCCATTCTGCCATATACCATTTGGCCGGCGAGCAGAAGGTCATTTCCCCAGACCCGACCCTTAGTCAGGATGCCGTTGGAATGGCCACCAATGGCCATCGTGTTGCTGTCACCATTTTGTCGATTCGCCGGGGCAAGCTCATTCGAAGCCAGTCATTGCCTTATACGATTGTGGATACTATCGCCAGCGAAGCCGGGCGTGCGGCAGCAGATTCTGCCTTGGCGCAAGAGGCCTACAGTGAGCTTCTGACGCAACTGCTAGGGCAGTGGGAGTACTTGAGTGTGGATTTACCCGATGAGCTGCTTTTGCCTCTCAGCGTGATGGATCTCTCTTTGGTGGCTGAGGCCTTGACGGCACGGCGGCAACGCTTGCAGCCGGGGAGTCGTCGAGTTTCGGTGAGCGTGCCGCAGCGGGGCGAGAAAAAAGCCCTGATTGATATGGCCACTCGCAATGCCGAGCAATCTTTGACGCTGTGGCTGCAGCAAGACGCTGAAAAATTGGGTCGCGACCCTTCGGAGGCTTTGGTGCAACTGCAAGAGGTGCTTGATTTACCAGATTATCCTCGTCGGATGGAGTGTTACGATATTTCTCATTTTCAGGGCAGTCACACTGTGGCCTCCATGGTGGTTTTTGAAGAGGGGCGGGCTGCAAAAGATCAGTATCGACGTTTTAAAATTCAAATTGCAGAGGGCAAGCCCGATGATTTTGCCAACATGGCGGAGGTGATTCGTCGTCGCTTTAGCAGTAAAGCTTGGGATGCGCCTGACTTGGTAATTATTGATGGCGGAAAAGGTCAGCTGAGTGCGGCTTGTGAGGCACTAGAGCAGGTGAGAGATCTGGGGGGGGGGCCACCCCCCGCCATGATTTCACTGGCCAAGCGGTTTGAAGAAGTTTACGTGCCCGATCAGTCGCACCCGATTATTTTACCCCCAGAGTCGCCGGCTCGGTTGCTGTTGCAGCAAATACGAGATGAGGCGCATCGGTTTGCCATTACGTTTCATCGCAGCTTGCGAGCCAAAAAAGCTACGCTTTCGGTTTTGGATACTTTGCCAGGACTTGGAAAAGCGCGCAAAGCCAAGTTATTAGAGCGCTTTAAGACCCT
>JAYKJM010000042.1:0-25533 GCA_035285385.1 Vampirovibrionales bacterium | reverse complement strand
CAACCGTGGCCAAAAAAGTGACCGCCGTGGTCAACGCCTCCTTTGAGCTGGAGTAACCCGCGGCAGCGGCGTTGGCGTTATTAAAAGTATTAAAAATTGTAACTTTTTTGAGGTTCAAGCGCACCTGCTGACTTTGATGTGCGTTTGTACCCGTAAATATACTATTTACTGTTTCAGCCAAGAGGGTTATTCAATGACATCAATCAATCAATCAATCAATCAAGCAAGCAAGCGCGGCTCAAGCGTTGCGTCAAGCGGAAAAAAATGGTGAAGTACCTCAGCTTAAATTTGAAAATAATGGTCGAGTAATGGCAACTTATCCTGATAGTTTTGGCGGTTATCGCTTGAAAGTAATTTTCCCATTTCTTCCTACGAATGGTAAGATATCTGACGATACAGTCGAGGTGTTTGGGTGCTTTGGCGACGGTTCTAATGTAAGTTATCGCCCTTGGGCTCACCTTGCGCATAGCGGCCACAAACCAAGCGAGGAGAACCCCCTTACTGAAAACATTGAATTAAAGCCTCGTAAACGAGAACCGGGGGCACTCGGCGTTCATAAAGTTATCACAAAACTGCGAGTAAACGCGCATTTAACCCGTAATGAAGGAGGATCCAGGAACCAAAATCCAAATAGCCCGTTGGCGAAAGTAACCCTTGGCTACAAAACGCGAGATCTCGTAGCAAACGAAATGAAAATTGACCCAAACTCACCTTTTTTAGTGGCAATTTTGAAAGGCCGATGTCCCGAGTTAGAACCTAAGTTAACAGATGCTATAGCTAAGGTGCTCGCGGCTAAAAGCGAAGACCCACCAACAAACACCTAGGCTCAAGGCAGTAAACCCAACTGAGCCGGGGTGTCTTTGGTGTGACAAGTCCTGAATCAGAAGGGTATCAGAGCGCGGGTGCGTTTGAATTTTTCTGGTTTTTCGTTGGGCGTGCTATGATAAATGCCTTATGAAAAAGCATCAAACCACCGGCGTTCTGATTTTGGCGTTGCTCGTGCTGGCAGCGCTGTTTGTCACCACCGTGATGTTTCAGCAAAGCGCCACCCTGATTACCGAAATCAGCTACAGCAGCCTCCTTAAAAAAATTGAGGCCGGCCAAATTGCCAAGCTCGTCGTGCAAGACGACATGGCGCAAGCCACCCCGCGCTTTCAAAAATTCAAAGCCCCCGACACCCTGCCCCAGCGCTTTAAAATCGTTCTGCCGCGCCAGGGTCTGCCCGAAAGCGCCCTTGCCGACATTCGCGACCACGGCGTTGAAGTGTCTTTTCAGGAGCCTGAAAGCTCCGGCAAATGGTGGGGTATTCTGTGGTCGCTCTTGCTGCCCTTGTCTCTGGTTATGCTGTTGGTAGCACTCTATCGGGGCGCGCAATCGGGCGGCGCTCAGGCCATGGCCTTTGGTAAAAGCCGCGCCAAGCTGTCGCTGGACAATAAAGTCAAAGTCACGTTTAAAGACGTGGCCGGCATTGATGAAGCCAAAGCCGAGCTTGAAGAAGTCGTGGATTTTCTTAAAAATGGCGAGCGCTACCAAAAGCTCGGTGCCCGCATTCCTAAAGGGGTCCTTTTGGTGGGCTCTCCCGGAACCGGTAAAACCCTTTTGGCCAAAGCTGTGGCAGGCGAAGCGGGCGTGCCGTTTTTTAGCATCAGCGGCTCAGATTTTGTTGAAATGTTCGTCGGCGTCGGCGCCAGTCGTGTGCGCGATCTCTTTGAGCAAGCCAAAAAGCATGCCCCGTGTATCATTTTTGTGGATGAAATTGACGCGGTGGGGCGCCAACGGGGTGCCGGCATGGGAGGCGGCCATGATGAGCGCGAGCAGACACTTAACCAGCTGTTGGTCGAAATGGATGGTTTTGATCCCACGGCCGGCATTATCGTACTGGCGGCCACCAATCGCCCAGACATTCTGGACAATGCGCTGTTGCGGCCGGGGCGCTTTGATCGTCAGGTGGTGATTGATCGCCCAGATGTGGCAGGGCGTGAGCAAATTTTAAAAGTCCACGCCAAAGGCAAACCGTTGGCACCCGATGTTGATCTGAAATTGCTCGCCAAACGCACACCTGGCTTTACGGGTGCGGATCTTTCCAATCTGCTCAACGAGGGCGCGTTACTGGCGGCTCGCAAGCATAAAGAAATCGTGGAAATGAACGATATTGAGTCCTCGATTGATAAAGTCATCGCGGGCGTTGAGAAAAAAGGCAAAGTTATCAAAGAAAAAGAGAAAGAAATCACTGCCTACCACGAGGTGGGGCATGCGTTGGTTGCGATTTTGACCCCCGGCTGCGACCCTCTGCGTAAGGTGACGATTATTCCACGGGGCATGGCCTTGGGGCTCACGTGGACCATGCCGGATGATGAACAGCTGCACGTCTCACGTAATCATTTATTGGCGCGTATTGCCATGACTTTGGGAGGCCGCGCCGCTGAAGAATTGATTTATGGCGACATGTACACCGGCGCATCAGATGACTTGCAGAAAGTGACCAGTCTGGCGCGCAAGTTGGTAACCGTCTTTGGGATGAGTAAGAAATTGGGTCCTTTGACCTTTGGAAAGCGCAATGAGCACGTGTTCATGGGGCGTGATTTTGGTCAAGAGCGCGATTATGGCGAAGCCGTGGCAGAAACCATTGATTCGGAAGTCCGTGAGCTAGTCGATACGCAGTATCAATATGCCAAAAAACTACTCTCAGACAACCGTGATATCATGGATGCTATTGTTAAAACCCTTTTGGAGCGAGAAAGTCTGGATGATCGCGACGTCCAGGAAATTATTGATCGCGTTACAAGTCAGCGGGACTCCATGCACTCTCATGATGTCCCGGTTGAGCAACAATCTGTCGTGTAAGCGCCGGGGCGTTAATTTCTGGGTGCATTTTAATGAATGAACCCGTGTATTCGAACTTTTTAGAAGAGGGCCCTTAGATGGCACCCCCAAAAAAATCAGGACAATCAGGCGGATTTAAAAAATCCAGCCCCGCGCGTGGAAAATCAGCTCCCTCTAAAGGCGGGAAGCCATCAGGCGGCAACAAGCGCTTTGTGGCTAATGCCGGCCATTCGACTCGAAAGGCCTTTGGTGCCGCGGTGGATGCGGTCGCTCATACAGGCATTGTAGCAATGGTTAAAAAAGCGTTCTTTATTGGCCTGGGTGCTTCTGCGGTTTCGGGTGAAAAAATCCGAACGTTGGCCGAAGATCTCCTTAAACAGGGTTGGCTCGCCGACCATGACGTCAATGAGTTTGTCACGGAGCTTAAAAACCGTGCCCAAAAAGAAGCAGACGCCCTGAAAGAAGGGGTTGGCCAGGTTCAGGAGCAGGTTCAAAGCCAGATTGGCCAGATTTCTGAAGCCGCCTTAAGCCGTATTATTGACTCTTTGGGCTTGGTTCGCCAGCGAGATTTAGCACAACTTCGCACTGAATTGACATCGAGCTACAAAAGTAGCCCCTCCGCCTATGAGGGCTCTCGCGGCAGCAGTGGTGGGCGTCCATCGGCCGGCAGGCCCCCGGGCGCTCGCGGCATGGCTCCTCGTGGGGGCTCAAAGCCTTATGCTGCAAAATCCTATGGTGACAAGCCTACCGGAGACAGACCTGCCTCAGACAGACCTTACGGCAGAAAGCCTTCTGGTGCGTCGGCAGATAGTTCTCGGCCTCTTCGCAAACCGGGCGGTTTCAAGCCGTCTGGTAGCCGCGGCGCTTCAGGCAGACCCTATCGAAAGCCTTCATAGCCGATTTTAACATTCTTAGGGAGCAAGTCTTATATGTTGACGTCACTTGATACGATTGAAGCCTATAAAGCCCACCTGAATCGTATTGATGATTTTATGGAACATATTCGTCTGGCCAAATCCATCACCTCAGACACCGCGATGCACGCCGTCCTTGATCACTTGCTTGATGAAGAAGCCGAGCATCGCGAAGTGATAAGCGAGGCGCTTTCGAGTGCCAAGCCCGAGCATCGCCAAGCGATAAGCGAGGCCTCAAGCATTGACGAAATTAGTGCTGCTGAGGGCGACCGCCCTGGTTTGTTAAATTTCCAGACACCTGAGCTGCCAGCAAGAACCCTGCTCACGGTGGGAAGTCTCTATGGCAAGAGTCAATAACGTTATGGCTCAACCGATTTATCTGGTCGAAGGACTCCGCACCCCCATTGGTGCGTTTCTGGGGAGTTTGTCAGATGTGCCGGCGCCGGCACTGGGGGCACGTGTCATATCGGCCTTAGTGTCCCAGAGTGGCGTTTCACCCTCCAAGGTCGATCAGGTTATTATGGGATGCGTCCTCAGTGCTGGATTAGGGCAGGCACCTGCGCGCCAAGCGATGCGTCAGGCTGGCTTGCCGGATACCACAGCGGCCCTGACGATTAATAAAGTGTGTGGTTCCGGGCTAATGGCCGTTTTTCTGGCGCGGCAAGCTATTCTGGCCGAAGAGGCAGAGTTGGTCGTTGCCGGCGGTATGGAAAACATGAGTCAAGCTCCCTATTTGTTGCCTGGTGTGCGAAAAGGCATGAAATTTGGCAATCAGGCACTTCAGGATGCCCTGATTCAGGATGGCCTCTGGGATCCCTATTATCAGCAGCATATGGGTGAAGCGACAGAAGTTTGTGTTTCCGCTGCGCAGTTAAGTCGCCAAGTGCAGGATGATTTTGCCATTGAAAGCTATCGCCGGGCACGATTTGCCATTGAGAGCAAGGCGTTTGAAGATGAGATTGTCCCAATTGATACCACCCAAGGGCGAGCCAACCGTCCAGCCGATTATTGCCAGCAGGATGAACAGCCGTTTAAAGATAATTTGGAAAAGCTGGCAAGCTTAAAACCTGCTTTTGTGAAGCCAAATGGTACGATTACAGCCGGCAATGCCTCTACCCTGAATGATGGGGCAGCCGCCCTGTTGGTTGCTTCAGAAAAGGCTTTAGCCAGCTATGGCTTGGTTGCAAAAGCCAAAATTTTAGCCACTGCCACGTTTAGTCAGGATCCACAACAATTTGCCACGGCTCCTATTGGCGCCATTGAGCGTGTTTTGAATAAGGCACGTTTATCGGTTGCGGATATTGATTTATTTGAAATCAACGAAGCGTTTGCTGCCGTTACCTTATTGGCGATGCAGGCGTTGGATATTCCTTATGATAAAGTCAATGTTTTTGGCGGAGCGGTCTCGCTTGGTCACCCTATTGGCGCCAGCGGTGCACGGATTTTGGTTACACTGATGTCTGCCTTGAAGCAACGCAATTTAAAAACCGGACTGGCAACCTTGTGTATTGGCGGGGGAGAAGCCGTTGCCATTGTGATTGAACGCGTATAATCGGTAATTTTTTAAACGGGTTCTGGAGGGTTTATGAGTCAGACACAAATGATTGCCGTGGTGGGGGCGGGTCAAATGGGAGCAGGTATTGCTCAGGTCATGGCGTGGCCGGCACAGGCGGACGTCTTGCTATTTGATACCCGAGCGCAATCGCTGCAGAAAGCGCTTTCTGCCATTCAGGCAAGCTTGGCCAAGCTTGCAAGCAAGCAAAAAGTATCGCAAGAGGAGGCAGAAGCTGCATTGGCGCGTATTCGTCCGGTTGAGCAGCTCAGTGATATTGCCCATGCTGACATTGTGATTGAAGCCGTTCCTGAAATGGAATCCCTTAAAAAAACCCTCTTTGACACGTTGGATAAACTAATGCAGCCGGCGGCTATTTTAGCCTCCAATACGTCCAGTATTTCGATCACGCGGCTGGCGGCGGCCACAAATCGGCCTGCGCAAGTGATGGGTATGCATTTTATGAACCCTGTGCCCTTAATGTCTCTGATTGAGCTGATTCCTGGCCTTCAGACCAGTCAACAGACGATTGAGCGCATTACATCCCTTGCGGTCTGTGCCGGTAAAACCGTCGTTACCTCACGCGATATCCCCGGTTTTGTGGCCAACCGCGTGTTGATGCCGCTCATTAATGAGGCGATATTCTCGCTTTATGAAGGCATTGCCACGTTAGAAGATATTGATACGGTCATGAAGCTGGGAATGAATCACCCGATGGGGCCCTTGCAGCTGGCAGACTTTATTGGCCTTGATACCGTGCTTGATATTCTGAATGTGTTGCACGCCGGCCTTGGCGATCCCAAATACCGTCCGTGTCCATTATTACGACAGTATGTTGATGCTGGCTGGCTGGGCAAAAAATCAGGTCGCGGGTTTTATACGTATTAGGGCTTATAGTCAACAATTTGTTGGCACTATAATAGAGTGTGACCTGGCTGATGGCACGCAAGCCTTATGATGCTTTTGCTCTGGGTAATGTTGGCGTCATCCTCATTTTTGCCTCATTGAATTCTTTTTTAAGGAGCCCTCCGTGCGCTATTCTGAGTTGAAAACTGCTTTAGAGCAGGCCAAATCTGTCTTGTTAATGCCGCATGTGGGCCCAGATGCGGATTCTTTAGGGTCAGTTTTGGGCATGAAATTTGCCATCGAGAAAACCTGGCCAACTATCAGCACCGTGCATGTGGTTATGGATGGGGCGTTGCCGGTGGTCTACGGATTTTTGCCTGGCAGCCATGAGGTCGCCAATATTGAGACGGCGACCCATTTGCTTCATGAACCTTATGACGTCGCCATCGCAGCTGATTGTGGCTCTGTAGATCGTTTGGGTGAGCCTGGCAAGCACTTTAAGCAGGCAAAAACTTCAGTCAATATTGATCATCACGTGAGTAATGATTATTTTGGCACCCTCAATATTGTGGAAACGGATGCTGGCGCCAGTGGGCTGGTCATTGCCCGTATTTTAGAGGAGTGGGGGGTTACGCTGGATGCCAATATTGCCCCAAATCTTTATGCTGCTATCGTCACCGATACCGGTGGGTTTAAGTACAGCAGCACGTCGGTTGAAATTTTCACGTTGGCTGCCCAACTGATGGCCGCCGGCGCCAATCCAGAGACCATTTACAAAGAAGTTTATGAAAACCGACCGCTTGGACAAGTGATGCTTCAGGCAGAAACCCTGATGCGGACGCAATTTTCGGACTGTCGACAAATTGCCTGGACAGCCGTGACGCGACACGATTTAAACAAGCATCACTGTTTGGACGAGCACGTGGATGGTCTTATTGAGCAAATTCGAAATATTGATACCGTCAAATTGGCGGCGGTTTTTAAAGAAAATCGCGATGGCTCGACAAAAGTCAGCTTTCGAAGTGATGATCATGCCTTTGATGTTTCAAAAGTAGCTGGCCATTTCGGAGGTGGCGGCCACAAAATGGCCAGTGGCTGCACGATTGCTGATGCCATTGATGATGCCAAGCCACAAGTGCTGGCATTATTAGAAACGCTTCTGTCGACTATGCCCTGTCGCTCATGAGCGTTTAGACTCAAGCCAGGTAAAATGGCGGCTACCCTTCAAACAGTTCAGCCAGACGCTGCTCAATCTCCGAAGACTCCAATTCTGGCTGTTCTAAATTGAGCTCTAACGCCTGTTGATAGTATCGAGCGGCCTCCCTCCTGTGCCCAAGAGCGGCATGGGTGCGGGCTAAATTAAAACAGGCCATTGTGTAATGCACGTTAAGTGTCAATGCTTTTTCAAAATATCCCAGGGCTTTTTCTGGCTCTTGCGATTCATCAAGGTAAATGATCCCTAAGTTGTTATAGGCAATCCAATTCTCGACATCTGTCTCAATGGCATGTTGATAGGCCACTTGGGCTTCCTGATTGCGGTTGAGCTGCCAATACAAATAACCCAAATAGTTAAGATGTTCGGTGGTTTGGGGCAAAAACGGCAACAGACATTGATACGCGTGGAGTACCCCGGGCAGATAGTCAAGTTCATTAAACAAATCCACAACCTGAGATAAAACCGCAGGGTTATTGGGCTGCGCGGATAATCCGGCTTGCGTCCACGCTAGCGCTGTTGTGGGTTGCTCATAAATTCGAAGAGAAAGTTGTGCCAGGGTGATACAAACCGTGGCCTGCCATGTGGCATCAATGTTCTTGCCACTGGCACACGTTAAAGCCTTCTGGTATGAGGTCAGTGCGCCTTCAAAATCTTGCAGTTTAATCAACACATAGCCAATACGGCTGTGCAAGTAAGGCTTATCGTGCGCTAAGCGAAGCGCTTGACGATAATAATAAAGAGCCTTCAAAGGCTGTTGAGCATCACTGTACAGTTGCCCAATGGTCGTAAGCACATTGGCACTATCGACATCAAAACGGCTCTCATCCTCTAACGACATCCGTTTAAGCACCTGATGATAGCCTTTCAGTGCCAAATTGGAATCCCCACAGGCAAAGCTGGCATCTGAAAATTGTTTCAGCAGGCCCATCACCTCGAGGCGTTTAGGTATCCCCCAGCTGGGGAAACCCTTTAAAGTCTCCAAAAGCCAGGATGACTGCTTGAGTGTTCTCAGAGCCTGTTTGCAGGCAACTTGCAAAGCCAGTGGATTTTGCTCAAAAACGGCAATCTCAACGGCTTGGCTCCAAGCTCCAGGATCATTCGGGTAAGTTTTGGTTAATTTTCGATTCAGCCAGCCTGCCAGACGAATAAACTGAAGGTCCTTCAAGATAGTGGCCATCACAAAAATTGCGGCTGCAAAAAGGCTGACATGCGGTTTTACAGATCCAGAAGCTTTAAGAGAAGGCTTTTTAACATGATAAGATTCTGAAAAAGCCTTTTTAGAGGGGTTTTTAAAGGTTACATTATATGATTTTACTTCCTGCTGGCTCATGATTGGCAACACGTTAGCGTACACGCTTTTATGAGCCGTATAAGAAGCAATTTTATGGCGAAAAGCCTTGTTATTCTGGCGAAAACGGCGTGAAAACATACAAGGCACTCCCAGAAAAAATAAGACAAGCTGTTTCATATGTCGGCCAGCTGTTACAAATCTTTAAACTCTTAAAGGGAGAGTTCATCCTGCTAACTGGTCATTGCTCTCAAGCCGCGATAGGATAATATTATGAGTTTGTTGTCTGACGTGCTGCTCCTCAATGGTCCCAATCTGAATCGACTGGGGCGACGAGAACCCCATCTTTACGGCATTGAAGATCTTGCCACGGTAGAAGCCTCCTTGCAGGCAAAAGTGTCGTTATGGCCGGGTTGGCAGTTGACTTGCATTCAAAGCAACCACGAAGGGGCGCTGATTGACGCCATTCAAGCCTTCGAAGATAGCACGGCTGCGTCTCGAAAGACGATTATCATTAACGCCGGCGGCTTAACCCATACCAGTATTAGCTTGCGCGATGCACTGGCGGCTTTTATAGCATCAGAAAAGTCAACGCGAGATGTTATTGAAGTTCACCTAAGCAATATTTATGCCCGAGAAGCCTACCGCCATCATTCTTATATTAGCCCGGTGGCCACAGGCGTGATTTGCGGCCTGGGAGTACAGGGGTATCATTTGGCGCTGGAGTTTGCCTTCAAAAAAATGGGCTCGCAGCCTTCAGCGAGCTGCCCCCCCCCCCACTCTGCTAGCAGAGAGCCTGAAACGCCAAGGCGTAAAACTTAATCTGTTTGATGACGGCTGCCAGTCCGTTGTTGCGCTGCATGGAGAGATGCTCGCTCAGGCCAATTTGGTTTAACACCTCAGGCTCAATGGATAAAATGGCCGAAGGGGGCTGATCGTTATAAATTGCAAGCACCAAGGCTATAAGCCCTTTGACCAGAAGGGCGTCACTGTCGGCTTCAAAATGGACGAAGGGGCCATCGCTGCCATGGTCAAGACGTGCCGTGAGCCAAACCTGACTTTGGCAGCCCCTGACCTTGTTGTCATCGACATGAGCGGCTTCAGGCAGGGCGGGCAACGCGCGTCCCATGGCAATCAGTTTTTGATAGCGAGCTTCCCAGTTCGGAAGACTCAGAAATTCGTCTTTGAGCTGGTCTTGGGTAGCGGTCATAAACAACATTAAACGGAAAGCAATGTAGGCTTCTTTGAAGGGGTAGAGTCTTCTTCAAAGGCGCCAATGGCACGATACTTGTCATAGCGCTGATTTCGGAGAGTTTCAGCCGACATGGCCTCCAGGGCCGCTAACTGAGCCAGTAATTCAGCTTTCAGAGAGGCGGCCATGGCTTGAGGGTCATAATGGGCACCCCCCAAGGGCTCAGAGACCACGGCATCGGCAATGCCAAAGCGAAGACAATCTTGCGCGGTAATTTTCATTGCCTCGGCCGCGGTGGCAGCATAGTCGGCCGTACGCCAGAGAATACTGGCACAGCCTTCGGGGGAAATGACGGTATAGACCGCATTAGAGAGCATGATGATTTTATTGGCAACCCCAATCCCCAAGGCGCCCCCAGAGCTGCCTTCACCTGTTACCACACTGATAATGGGCACCCCTAATCGCGCCATCTCTCGGATGTTATGGGCAATGGCAAACCCAATACCGTGTTGTTCACCATGCATGCCAGGATAGGCACCCGGCGTGTCAATCATGGTGATAATGGGCATGTTGAACTTATCGGCATGGGCAAACAACCGCATCGCTTTGCGATACCCTTCGGGGTTGGCCATTCCAAAGTTGTGGGTCAGGTTTTCTTTCATGCCGTGGCCTTTTTGTTGGCCGACAAACATGACGGGGCGTTTGTGACCCGATTCATCTTCGAGTTCGGCAATGCCCCCCAACAGTGCGCGATCATCATAGCCTTGGCGATCGCCGTGGAGCTCAAACCAGGTTTGAGGCGACAGCAGCTTGATAAAATCGGTAAAATTCGGGCGCTGAGGGTGGCGAGCAATCTGCAAGCGTTGGGCAGGGGTGAGACGATCGTAGGTTTTTTGACGCAAAACTGAGGCTTGTTGGCGCAGGCGTTCAATTTCAGCGTCAAAGTCAATTTCTAAGCCATTTTGGTTGGCATCTCGACTCATGACGACCAGCTCATCAATTTTGGATTCGATGGCCAAGACTGGTTTTTCAAATTCAAGGGGCATAATGCGTTCCGATGGAGAAGACATACAGATCGACGACAACCAGATGACAACGAAGATGTAAACAATCAGTTAATACAATGTTAAGCAAAAAGGTTAAAAACCCATTTATCAAAGATAACTGACATTATGACGCACTGTCATCCACAATGGACCGTTCTGGAGGATTACCCAAAAGATCCGTTACAATATCAAAGCCTGTGAATCTGATTTGATGCTAGCTTTCAAATAGAAAGTATTTTTTCAATTCGTAAATTGTCTGCACACGGAGTATTATTTTTTATGCCTCACGAACTTGCCACCTTTGCTGCCGGATGTTTCTGGGGGGTGGAAGCCAAATTTATGGAACTGCCGGGGGTCGTCTCCACCCGAGTGGGCTATACTGGCGGCCACACCGAGCACCCCACCTATGAGCAAGTGTGCAGCAAAACCACGGGACATGCCGAGGCGGTTGAAGTGACCTATGACCCTAAAGAAATAAGCTATGGACACTTGTTACACGTGTTTTGGAGCTGTCATGACCCCACGCAGCTCAATCGGCAAGGGCCTGACGTGGGTGCTCAATATCGATCGGCCATTTTCACACATTCCCATGAGCAACAGGCCGAAGCCGAGGCTAGCAAAACGGCACTGGAAGCTTCTGGCAAGTTCTCGAGCCCAATTGTCACCCAGATTCAGCCATCCATGTGGTTGTATCCTGCTGAGGCCTACCACCAGCAATATTATAAGAAGCACCCGTTACGACACTGCTGAGTCCACGTCATCCAAGACGGCAATGCCAGGCAGAAGGCGCCCTTCTAAAAATTCCAGACTGGCGCCGCCTCCTGTGCTGACGTGGCTAAATTGATCGGGGCTAAAGCCAAATTGCTCCATTGCCGCAACCGTATCTCCGCCGCCTAAAACGCTGATGCCCTGCTGGTTTTTGGTCCAGTCTGCCACGGTTTTGGCGATGGCATGAGTCCCCTCGGCAAATGGAGCCAACTCAAACACCCCCATCGGCCCGTTCCATAAAAGGGTTTGAGAGGCTTGAATTGCTGATTGAATGGCACGAATACTTTCTGGGCCAATATCGAGCCCCATCCACCCATCCGGAATATCGTTGGCAAGACAAACTCGGGTGTGAGCCGTTGCTGAAAACGCGTCCGCGGCAACCACATCGGATGCCAACACAAGGGTTTTACCGAGAGTTTTAGCTTGTTGCAATAACTGCTCAGCGCTTTGCAGCCAATTTTCTTCTATCAGGGAATTGCCAATTTTCCCCCCTTGCGCCTTGATAAAGGTAAACATCATGCCGCCACCAATCACCAAGGTATCAACCGTCTGAATCAGTTGATTCAAGACCCCAATTTTGGTTGAAACCTTGCTGCCACCAATAATGGCCGTCATCGGCCGCTTAGGATGATAAGTCACCTGAGACAAGGCCTCAATTTCTGCCGCCATCAAGAATCCAGCCACATGATGTGGGGTAAATGCTGCTATGCCGGTGGTTGAGGCATGCGCACGATGGGCGGCACCAAAAGCATCATTGACAAAAATATCTGCCAGCTGGCCTAATTGCCTGGCAAATGCGGGATCATTGGCTTCTTCTGCCGCTTCAAAACGCAAATTTTCCAAAACCAGTATCTCACCTGGCTCAAGCGCCTCAGCCATGGCAACCACCTTGGCTCCCACGACGGCAGGGGCGGCCAGAATGGAGACTCCTGGCATCAGCGTACGCAAACGTTCAATCATGGGTGCCAGGCTGTATTTGGGATCAACCTTGCCCTTAGGACGCCCCAGATGGCTGGCAACGATCAGTCGAGCCCCTCTGGATTGCAAATATTGCAGTGTTTGCAACGTGGCTCGAATCCTGGAATCATCGGTGATAGCCCCTGTGCCCGGATCTTGCGGCGTATTGAAATCCACACGAACAAAGGCGCGCACGCCCTGCCAGTCTGTAATATCTTGGATGGTTTGCTTAGGACGCATCAGCGCAGACTGGGGAGGATTTTGGGTTAAACCGGCGGTGGTCATTGTGATCAAGGCTCCGTCAAACGTTTAAAAATCAAGGCAGGTATTAACAGCACTTATAAACACTATTATTCTAGCGTGTTAAATGGTGAAAAATCAGCCAACTGAAAAACGGCTTGCATACTGGCGCCCAAGTCGGGCTGATGATTGTAAGCCCAAATGTGAATCTGGCGAGTGGTTATTGCCAAAGCATCTTCTTGAGCGGCAGAGCAGAGATTTCTCACCAAACCGCCGGCCTCCTGAATCAGTAAAACGCCCGCAGCAACATCCCAGGGTGCCAGCCGAAACTCCCAGAGGCCATCCAGACGGCCTGCTGCAACATAGGCTAAATCGAGTGCGGCAGAGCCCATGCGGCGAACCCCACGCGATTGTTTCAGAAAATCTCGAAACAACGCCATGTTGTCATCTGGGCGGATTTGACGATCGCTTGGAAAGCCGGTTGCCAAAAGCGCTTTCGACAATTGTCTGGTTGTACTTACCGTTAAAGGTTGATGATTTAAAAAAGCGCCGCCTCCCAGTATGGCCGAAAAAAGTTCTTGCCGACACGGATCAAACGTCACGGCCACAACAGGCTGATTTTGAAAGCAATATGCAATATTGACCGCAAAATGAGGGATGCCGTGGGCAAAATTTGTTGTCCCATCCAACGGATCAACCACCCAAGTCCCATCTAGCGAATCAGGCATGGCGTGATAGGTTTCTTCCGTTAAAAGCTTGTCATCCGGAAACGCTTGGCTTAAGGCTTGGCGAATCATCGCATCACAGGCGTGATCCACCTCCGTAACCAGATCCACCGGTGACGATTTGGTATCAACGGCAACCACTTGCCCTAAACGCTCCCGCTGATAGGCGCCCGCTTGCTGAGCCACCGTGATGGCAACCCTTAAGCGTGCTTGTAAATCAATTTGAGTGGGTATGGCGCTTAAAAGCATCGTGATTACTTTTTACAAAATTGAAGAAATAGCGCTATCAAAATTCTTGAGACAAACCTCTGGAAGCTATTGTCTGCTTGAAGGTTTTTTTCAGTGTAGCATCCTCAAAAGGATATGCCCCTTGAGTGGCATTGATAAAAATGGCAAACTCAGCTAATTTAGCCATCAAAAGCATTAATACAATGAAATCAACAAATCGCATACAATAAAACACTTTCTATCGTATTTTATGGTCTTACTAGGGCATTTTTTGCCCTATTGCACCCTGACGAAAAAGAGGCTTTTAGAGTACCGATGACGCTAACATCCAACATTTTAATGATCATTGCTCCTCGTCAGTTTCGCGATGAAGAGCTTTTGGTTCCCCGTCACGTTTTTATTGAGCATGGACTCTCCGTTGAAACCGTTAGCACCCAACTTGGCACAGCCACGGGCATGCTGGGAGGCGAAGAGCGGATCACAAAAACCCTAGAAGACATCTGCCCCGATGACTACGATGCCGCCGTGGTGGTGGGTGGCATGGGAGCATCGCAAAATCTGCTTCATAACGCCAGACTCCACGCCATTTTGAAGGCCATTGCCCAAAAATCAGGCTCCAAACACTCTGGAATTGTGGCTGGCATTTGTCTTTCGGGTGCCTTGCCTGCATTGGCCGGCCTGGCCGCTGGCAAGCGCTGCACCGTATATGAAACCCCCGAGACACTCAGCATCCTGCAGCAAGCCGGAGCACTTTATACCAACGACGCTGTGACCGTGGATGGGTGTATTATTACGGCCAATGGCCCAAGTGCGGCAAAAGCGTTTGCTGAAGCCATTGTCGCCGCCCTCTCTGCCAAGGCTTCAAGCTGCAGCCTCTCATGATGAGGCGTCAATTTCCAAAAGCGCTCAAGCCCCAGCAAACCGTTGGCATTATTTCGCCTGCTTATCCCACCCTTCAAGATGCGGCAAATGAAGACCCCTTCCAGAAAGCCGAAGCGTTCCTGATTCAGGCGGGCTATCACCCCCGATGGCTTCCAAATGCAAAAAAACACTGGCGCTATATGGCCGCTCAAGATGCACAACGACGAGACGACATACACGCCGCCTTTCTGGAGCCTGAGATATCTGCCATTTGGTGTGCTCGGGGGGGATACGGCACCATGCGACTATTGGCTGATATTGACTGGTCGCTGATTGCAAGCCATCCCAAGCTGCTTTTGGGATTTAGTGATATTACGGCTCTGCAACTTGCCGCTTATACCAAAACAGGTCTAATCAGCTTGTATGCACCAATGCTCACCAGCAACCTGATAAACCCTCAAGAGGAGCCCGAAACGAGTTGGCAAGACATTGCCCGCCTGCTTAATCCTGAGTTGTGTTTACCCTATCGTGTGCCAAATCGCGCAAGCTGGCAGTGCATTCAGCCAGGCAAGGCAGAAGGAATTCTGTTGGGTGGCAACCTGAGTCTTATCGCCTCTCTCTGCGGCACGCCTTACCTGCCTGATTTTTCAGGGTGCATCCTGTTTTTGGAAGATTGGCTAGAAAGCGCTCATAGCCTTGATCGTCAATTTCAGCAACTGCGACTGGCGGGCGTATTTGACGGCTTGGCTGGACTCCTTTTATGCGATTTTAGCCAGCTCACGGCAAGCACCTACGCGCCCAATCTTGCTTGGCCTGCGCTTTTTGAGGATTTAACGCACCATCTGAATTGTCCTGTGGGTTTAGGCTTCTCTTGCGGGCATTGCCCAGCCATGACCACGCTGCCTCAAGGGGTGTTGGCACGTCTTGACACAACCACGGGTCATTTGGTGCTCCTTGAATCACCGGTTGTGCATTGACGGCGACTTCTCTTAATTTTTGCCTTGAAACATTGCAAAAAAAAACCCTGATTGCTCAGGGGTGCTTGCCCAAGAAGAGAATGAACGCCATTGTGTTTGAGAAAGAAAAATGAGTAACTGCGGGGTACCAAACTTGCCGACTGCACGTTGAGAAAAACGAGCGCCATCAGAGCCGTCGAATCTGCCTTCAACACAGCCAACAGGCGAAAGCATTTTTTGATAATTTTTTACTTGCAAGTAAAAAAGCGTTATCCGTCCTAAAAAACAGGCAAAGGGGCTATCCATAAAATCCGATGCTTACGGGGCTACACCGTGCTTTTCTGATTGATATCTACCATAATAAAAACATTCAAAAATAACAAAATGCTTAAATTTTAAGATTTGTTGATATTTTTTTCAGAGAACGTTGGCATCTTTTTCAGGCTAACGGGTTTTATGTCAATAGCACCTTCAAAGAGAAGACGCATTGGCGACATTGGCTTGGCAAGAGGAGATCCGTATGAGCACAAAACAGCGACAACATACCCGCTGGTCTGATTATCAGGGTGCATGCAGCCTGCAAGATGATACCCCTGATTTTAAAAGCCTCTCAAAACATCAAAAAGAGTCTTTAAAACAATGGCTCAAGACTTATAAAAATAACGAAATAGGCTTAATAGAAGCGTTGCAGCAAAGCGACACCCCTGTGTCAAATATCGCATCCACATCACCTCGACTTGAGCGTGTTCTGATTGCTCTGTTTAAATTTTTAGGGTTTCAACCAGGTTTTATTTCGCCAGCAGCAAAGCATTGGGCTTTCCGTTTATTGTGCTTATGCTTGGGGGTCTCACTTCAAAGAGCCTCTCAACATGGCCTCTTCTGGCTAACCCGATCGCAATTTAAAAAACCGTCCATGAGCTTTCTGATTCATCACTGCTATCATTGGACGGCTTTTAAAGCAGGGCTAAGCGGTTACACGCCGAAAGCGCAGAGTTTATACAATAAATTCTGGGGTCAGCATCAAGGCTTTGTAAGCCAGAGCCTGCTTCAAGTGAACCATGGCTTACTCAGGCAGCTACAGTCAGCCATTCGCCGAGATATTGAAGCCCTGCAACTGGTCAGCGATTTGGCGATACAGGGGGTTTAAAAAAGCGTCAAGCCGTTTTCCAGCACATCCAGCCACGATGCGTATGACGATACGGGTAAAAAGGTTTTGGCAGCGCGATGGCTTCAAATTCAATATCAGAGCACTCATGGAGCAACGTTTTCTGAATTGAAGCTTCTTCATCGCCTTGATTGGTAATAATCATGGCGCCTTGGGGTTTCAAAAGGCTAATGACATGCTGAAGCGTCTGTCGCGGCTGAAACAACCGATCAGGCAAACCCCAAGCAATTAATGGCTCTTGAACCACAAAGGGTAGAAACCAGCCAATCAGATCGTAAGGCTCAATATTGGTTCCAACTGAGAGCTCACAGATATTTTTGGCATGATACTGTGCGGCAACAGCCTGGTGGTGCTCACTCATGCCGAGAGCCAACATGGCCGCCGAGGCATGATCAATTCGGCGAGAGCCGTCTACATAGCGGCGATAGGCATCGACTTCAACACCATCCAGGGTGGCATCACCCGGCGTGTCAGCCGAGGGCAACAACGTCAAGGCCTGTAAAAAACTTGCAAAACCGAAGAGGTCTTCCCAGTTTTTGCAGCCCACATCCAAGGCTTTTAAAGTATTTTCAGCAACAAAAGGTCGTTGCTGAAAAGCAGTCTCGAAGATGGATAGCTTGGTTAGAGTCAGCTGAGCCCGAGCAAGGCTCATGGACTTTAAAGCCGCCAGAAGCGCGTATTTTTCTGTCAGGGCTCTGGCCTCTGGGTCTCTCATGAGCCATTCTGAAACTTGCTGAGGCTCTTGAATAGGCCGTACACGCTTTGGCTCTGGGTTCAGCTGACCGCTGGCTGTTCGAAGACGAAAGGTGTGCTCTCGCCAAAAAGCATTCATCCAAGCCAACATAATGCGCGCTTAAACCAACTCATCAAGCCCAAGAATATTTTCAACCCGGTTGTGCTCAGGAAGGGACTTGTTCTCTTTCTCAGGCACCAAGGGCTTGGGTGCCATTGTCTGTCCCATGAGCACAATAATACCAATAAAGAGGGCGCACAACGTAATGCGCTCAATCCAAGTGAGCTTCATGTGAGCCATGAGGCAAAGGTATTGGTAGACAGATTGTCGAGAGCCCTTGTTATTCAAAAGTGGTATAGATTTGAATTTTTGGGCGCCCCTTTGAGAGATATTTTTACCCACAAACACGATCAGAATCCTTTCAGAAAATGCAAACTGTTGTCATTATTCTCTGAATTTGGCGGCCAAACTGCTATCCTATAATCTGAGGATTTATTTTTCCGTGGCAAATTTATGACCCCATCTGTCTTGACTAAAACATCTCCAGATACTCTACGTTCGAACGCGTCATCAAAAAGCAGATTGCTCACTCGAGGGCTAAAGATCTGTTTGCTGAGTGTGCTTTTTGTGTTGTTACTGTTTTTGAGCCTGCAATGGCTGATAAACAAGTCGATTAAACATTTGGATATTGCTCAGAGACTTGAAGTCATGCTGCGTGCCAACCCAGATTTTCAGAAAAGCGGCTTAGAGCTAGAGGTGGGACATTTTGAAATCAGATTGCTGCCAGTTCCAACGATTATTTTGACAGATTTAAACCTGGCAGGACGATCTCCCAAGGCAGCTTTAGAAAAAAACGCTCAAAAAAAGGGGGCCACGGTGCTCTGGCGCGCGCGCATTCAGAAAGCTACCATGCGTTTTTTTGTCAGGCGGCTATTGAGTAGCCAGGGGTTTCAACCCAGATTTCGCGTGCGTGATGTCATCCTAGAGAAGCCAACCATCACAATTTTTGCCAATGATAACCCTTTGCCACCCCTTAGCGACATTCAAAAACAACTTCAAGTGATGCTTACCGCATGCAGCAGCGAGACCCAATGGCTTCAATTTAAAAATACGCATTGGCGTATTGCTGAGCTGAATCTTAATGCCCAAGCATCCTCTGAAAGTCCAAACGACTGGCGACATGTTGCTTTTAAAACATTTGATATTGACAAATTCCCCACCCAAAAGGCGTCTAATCTAACGCTGGAGGAGGTCACGGTTGCTTCTGCCTTAAACGGGAAAACCTCTTTTAACATCCAACTCAATCACCGCTGGCAAGAGGCTTTTCTAAGTGCTCAGGAGCCTTCTGCGCTTCTGAAGATAGCACGTATTGATGCCGCCATGAGCCAGATAAACTGGCAAGGGCTAGAGGCACTAGGGGTATCGCTTAAAGCACTACCAGAAGCCTTTCAAAAAGATTTAAAGCAACAAAACCTTTACTTTCGGCTCCGGAAAACTTCAAACCGGTTATACGCCAATGTATGGCTGGCAGCAGATATCCAACCCGTCCTGAAAGCGCCCGTGCCCAGTAACCCTTTTTTAGGAATATCTTCGGTTTTTAAACCCGATAAACACTGGCCTGAAAGCACGATACAGTTTCGGGTGCACGCGGCGCCTGTCGCTTTAAAAAACTGGCAACCCCCTTCGCCCTCGATATCCCCTGTTAGCATCCAATCAGGCACCCTCACGCTTGAGCACGCGGGCTATTCTGCCAGTGTAGCGTCATTTTTAAAAAACCCCTTCAACCCCAATCACATTGATTTTGCCTTGCTCACGCTAAGTAATCTTAAAAGTCGCGACTTTTCGGCAGTGGAGGCTTCCCTGAAGGTGAAAAAGCAGCAATGGTTTCTCACCAAGGCTTCTGGAAAGGCTTTAGGTAATGGCACTTTCAAGATAAATGCGGCAGGGCGGCTTTACCCGACGGTAACATTGTCTGAATTGAACGCCGAGACAAAAAATCTGCCCGTTGCGGCTCTCTGGTCAAAAATCCCAAACCATCTATGGCCGAAAACCCACCGTCAAGACCTAAGACGAGCGCAAGTCAGTGGTACACTAAACAGTTCACTTGCCTGGCGACAATCGGGTGGCTCAAAAGGATTTATCGAATGGCAAAAAGGGCGTCTCCACTTGCCAGGACAATCAAGCCCCCTGCTGGATGACGTAACCCTTTCTGCCAACCTTCAAAACCGGCATGTTTCTCTGGTAAAACTCTGCGCTCAGCTGGCAGGGATTGATGTGACGGCTCAAGGGGACCTCAATATTGACACATACCGCTGGCGAACGAGCGCTATGCTAAAAACGCAAAGTTTACCAAAAGTAATGGCCGCTTTAAGCCGCCTGCCTCAACGGCTTCAGGTGATGCCTTCAGGGCTTTCAAAAACTTTGCTATCTCATATTAAAAGCGGCTCTGGCCAAGCCAAATGGCAGTTATCTGGCAATCAGAAGGGAATTCAAACCCTGCAAGCAGAGGGCACGCTAAACAATATAACCGTTGCCATGCATTCAACCCCAAAGCAGGCCGTTACGGTTCACTCGATTGACTGGCAGTGGCCAGATGTAGACCATCTGAGGCTGAATCAGATTGTGGTGAGTCCAGAATTCTGGCCAGATAGCAAAATTGCTATGTCAGGGACGGTTGATTTAAAAACGCAACAAGCCACCCTCGCTCTCAATACGCCCAATGCTATTGAAATAAGCCCATGGCTTAGACCAACAGGTCTTTTACTCAGCGCAGAATCAACGCTTAACGGCCGCTGGCAAGGTTCACTTAAAAATTTTATGGCAGGCTCAGGAGGGCTTGATATTACTTTTTCGGAGGCCTCTGTTGGCTCTCTGATGAAGATGCAGGGGCAACTGAATCTCACCAAGACCCAAAAGAGTCTGACCGTTGCCGCTCATCATTGGTCATTGCCTCAAAATACCAGTGATACCACCCCCGCTTGGGGTAGCCTTCAACAGGGGGATCTTTCCGTCATATTGACCTTACCCCCCTCCGGCGTGCCTGATTTTAAGCACCTTATGGCCGCCACCCTAACCAGCAATCTTGAGGCAACGTTAAACCCCCATGCTCTGGCCAAAGCCATCACAACCCCTACCGGAGATAGCCTGAGGTTACCGCCCGCGATTTCAGATGTGCTTCCGGTTAAATCATCGCTTCAAGTATCGTGGGGCCCCGCTGGCAGTGAGGGCTCCGGGCATCTGAGCCTCCACGTTTTAGGAACACAGACCGAGGCGCCGATTGTCTGGCAAAGCGACCCTAATGCAACGGCCGGCAACGATAAAAACTGGGTCATTGGCCCGATGACGTTGACTCACCCAGGCGGTGCCTGGCAAGCCATTGCGGTTCATAGCGCGCAACAACCCGATGAGCGTGTTTTTCGTCTATGGACGCCAGAGCCCCTTGAATTAAGCCAGATTTATCCCCTAGCCGACACGCACGATTATCATGTCGCCTCCGGAGAGCTTTCGACTGACATCACAGCGTATTGGGTGTCGCACCAGCATGCCTCGCCTCATGATGGTGCCCTAAGCCAGGATTTATTTGGAGGTCATTTTTCAGCAGAAGGCTGGCTGAATCTTGTGGATTTGGCCATGCCCCAACTCTTACTCAATAACGTGAGCGGTCAGGCCATTCTGAGCCGTCCAAAAATCCTGATGGAAGAAAATATTCCCAACAGAGCACCAGAGGGAAGGAACCTGGAGGAATTTCCAAAACACCTGTTAACCCTCAACGTCACCCGATTTGAACAACCTGGCATTAGCGTCGCCTTTAGTGGCTCTATTCAAGATTTTGAACGCTTCCCGCTTCAGCTGCGAGGGGTCGTGATTGAAGGCGATCACTTCCGGGAAAGTGTTTTTCGAAAGTTCAGCAATGACATTTGGCCTCAAAAAGTACTCGATCCGCTATTTGACAAAGTTCTGGGTGCTCCAATTGACTGGCATAACCCGCCTCCACTGCCCTATGAAATACTGGATGCCAGCATGAGCCTAAAGGAGGCCATTTACGAAAACGTTATTCTGAAAAATGTGACGTCTCGACTGAATCTTTATGGTTCTGGTTTTACGGAGCTCAAACAGCTCAGGTTTACTTCTGCTGGCGGCAAAGCCGAAGGGGATCTAAGCCTGGAGCCTCGCAACCAGAATTTTGTGACGGTGACCTTGAGACTTGAAAACGTAAAGGCAAACGCCTTAGAGCGCGCCTTACTTGGAGCATCCAGCCATCTTTATGGCGATCTTTCAGGCACCATGCGCTATACCACCCAAGGCCTGACACCTGAGGATCAACTCGAGAACGCCAACGGCACCATGAGCCTCATTGTGCGAAACGGCCGACTGCCTGCTGTTGCCAGAATTGAGCGTCTGTTGGCTGCTGCCAATGTTTTTCGAGGCGGCTTGCTAGGGCTAAATCTTAACAACCTGATGCGAACGCTGAGCCCCTTTGAAACAGAGTATTTTGCCGAGCTGTTTAGTCAGCTCTACATCTCTCAGGGGGATATAATCCTTGAAAACGTCGTCTCCGATGGCAAGAATCTGGATTTGTGGGCCAACGGACATGTCGGCATGGCAGATGGCCTGGGGGACGTAACGATAACGGGAGCCATGAGCCAGGACATTGCGGGTCACCTTGGCCTGCTGGGAGAATTCAGCCTCAATAAAGTTTTAGCAATGGTTCCAGGGCTTGGCTTCTGGCCAGGGAAACATCGAGGCGCAGGCCTGCTGCATTACATGCCCGGGGTGGGCTATGTCCCTGGTTTTGGAGGAACCGTGCAAAACATTAATCGATTCAGGGTGGAGCTCTCAGGCAATCTTGGTGCAGACCCCCCGCCCGTAAAATCCTTTGCCTGGATTCGCTAAATGCCGTTAAGAGTGTGTCAATGGCCAAGGCTCATGATGAGCACCCAAGGCAAGATTAATTGTTGCTATTGCCCAATAATCCAAAGGATTTCTGGATGTTCTCACCCAATACTTTGCGACATTCTTCGATCATCTTGCTCATCATGTCGCGTTGGTTGTTAATACGGTTAAGATGCATTTCGAGCACTTTATCGGCTTGTTGTAATTGCGCAATACGTGCTTCGATAAATTTATACGCTTCCGTGCCGGGCTCAAGCTTGGTTTGGGTATTAAACATGCCCATCATCTGACTAGACAAATACGTCCGATGCTGTTCAATGGACTGCGCTTCAAATTCCAGATCACTCTTTCGAGCCACCAGCGCATATAGGCGTCCAGCTGAAGATAATCCCACGGTACGAGTTCTCCCGCCTCTTGAATGGAGTCAAACGCTGCTTAGAAGCTGACCCAAGTAAAAAAGTACCAAATAATGCATCGAACGTGAGCGCGATACCCCGCCGATATGACCCAAAAACGGATCGCATTTTAAAACCTTATCCTAGATGTATTAAGTGTTATGGCCTCTATTTGATGCTAGCCTATTGTGGCTTTACAAAGCTTTTATTGCAATAACGTTACACCCCAAACGTACAAAACGCTCAAGCAACCCACTTTGAGAGTGGCCTTGAGCGTTTGAACATTTAAAAACAGGCGCTTTAAAAAAGGCTAATAAGCTCGGTTAAAAACCTGCCCTAAGGCCTGTCGGCTACTGCCAGCTGTAACGTTGTTATCAATACTGTTGAGCTGCTGCTGATACAACAGAAATCGAAACTTCATGAGTTTTTTTTGACTTTGAATCGTCATCACATACTGCAGACCATTCATCACGTTAGACACAATGGCCTCTAAAGGATTATTGCGTTTAAAAAAGCTCGTTGATAGCTGCAGGATGTCTTGTGCATTTGCAAACGCCATAACAAAATACCCCGATGCTCACATCGACTGAAACATGCTGAGGCCGACATCGCCCTCGTTTATTCATCAGGGGAAGATGAGCCTCAATAATATAAAAACAAAATTAAAGCTAAAATTGCGTTTTATTTTAAAAACGATTTACAAACGGCTTTTAAGAGGCTTGTAAAATATCACGGGCATTCTTCCCAATTTGGTTTGCTCTGCCTATAATGTAACCACACAGGTGGCGAGTGTCGCCAAGAGGTCAAGGCCCCGGTTTGTGGTACCGGTATACGTGGGTTCGATTCCCATCACTCGCCCATTTTCAAGATGACTGCGCTAGATCGGCTCTGGGGTTGCCCGTGTTTAGGCTTTCTGTTTTGTTGGTTGTGCTCAGTAAGCTTTGCTCGACACTGGCCAGACTTTTTGGCTTTGAGGGCAGAGTGTGCAGCAGCCAGCTTAAGCAAAATCGAAGTGCCTTTTCGGCCGCTTTTTGCGCTTGAGTTGCCTGGCCCCAGGGCTGATTGTCATCGTCAAATAGCAAAGAATCATCCAAAGAGTCAGCAGCCGAAAATGAAACCCCCTGAAGCAGCATGAGCGTTGAAGATGAAATCGGTATCAGCGAGGCGGCAAAGAACCCTCGACACCCTTTGCAAACAATACCCTGACTGCCCCAATGGAGCGTCCATACCGACAGGGCTGATGGATCCTCTAAAGGGGTTTGACAGCAGACACAGACATGCACATTGAGGCCGTGACCACTTAAAGTCAACAGATAAGCAAGCCCCATGGCCAGATGATGCCGCATGGCGCTATGACGTTCTGGCTCATCAGGCCGTTTCGATTTCAGAATAAGGGCGTCGGTTTTGATTAGCCAAGCTCGAAAGGCTTGATAGAGCTGCCCAACAGGGCCATCATCCGCTTCAGGATGTTTTGCCCAGTCTGCAGACTCTGAGCTGTGAGGGGTGAGCTTTTCAACCGCTTCACTTAAAAGCATGCTGGCCGTCATCGCGTGATAACAGGAGCGAATGGCAGAAAAAGGATGCCGCGTTTCAAATTGTTGCAGCGCAGGAATACTTTTACCGGTTGCCAACAAGACAGAAAGTTCGCTGAGCCCGCCGCAGGCACCAGAGAGCTTGCTGGCGGGCTTTCGAACGCCTCGAGCCAAAACCGTCAGCTTGCCATAAGTGGGCGTCAAGCAAACAAGAAAACGATCATATTCTGCCAGCTTGGTTGTTCGCAACACAATGGCTTGGGTTTGAAGCGTGGGGGGCATGTTGTTTGAGAAGCGGCGAGGCGTTGTTACTCAGGCCGTTGGACGGGAGGGGCTTCTGAGTTGGGTTGAGTGTCAATACGAGATATGAAATCTGTCTCCAGAATATCAAGTTTCAAGGCACGAAGCAGCAAGAGAACCTCGCTGCATTCAAAACAAAGCCCGAGCACAATAAGGCATAATCCTCCCAAAAAAAGCCACAAAGTGAGCCCCCACGTTGCTGGCACCACCGCAAGCTTTTCAAGTGCAATGCCAATGGCCGTCAAAACCATGCAAACGACCGATAAATACGTAAAAAAGAGCCCGTTTCGAAGCAAACGTCCTCGCATCAACAACAATTGCTGTTGATTCTTGAGATTTTCCTTTGAAGCAGTATTTTGCCGCACCCGATAATCCTGATTCAGCCCCCGCAAGCGAGTCACGACGTTGCTCAGGCGATTGTGCATCCCGAGGGCAATCAACCCTGAGCCCGAAATGGCCACAGCAGGTGACAGCGCATCGTAAATAATTTGGGAGGACAGTAACATCAAGAACGGATAGCCTCTCAGATAGACCCTATTAAAATGTCAGTAACCCTTATTTAAACCAAGAGTGGGCGCATCACGGTAATGGGCTTTCTTAGGTCAGTTGTATTTTACACGATATACTAAACAGTATGATGCCACTTTCTAAAACTCAAAATGCTACCGCTGAACCCGCCGTCATTGACGTCATCGATTACGGCGGGGGGAATACAGGCAGCTTGTTGCGAGCCCTCCATCGGCTTGATGTGCCTTTTCAACTGAAAAGCGGGGTCGGCTTTGAAGGCGCAACCGGCTTGCCCACCGGTCATAATCCGATACTGCTGCCTGGTGTCGGCGCCTTTGGCGCCTTGATGCAAGCCCTCAATCAACGAGGTCTCAGCTCGACGCTTAAAACGCTGAT
>JAYKJM010000041.1:0-4357 GCA_035285385.1 Vampirovibrionales bacterium | reverse complement strand
TAAATTGACCCCAAAATTGTAGGTTCAGACTGGTTTTAGCGAGATAGTTAGCGAGTTAAATAGAGTCCATGCGGTTTTTCTCACAATCCTCGCTGTGGTCAGAGCTCAGTCGATATCATCTGTTGGTGTTTATTGGCTGTTGGCTTGGCGGCATCTTTGATGGCATGGACTCCACCCTCATGGCGGTGGTCTTGCCTGTTGCCGTCAGTCATCTCAGCGGGTCTGAAGACAAAGCAATAATTAGTCAAATTGGCAGCTGGATTACAGCGCTCTTCCTTTTAGGCTGGACCCTGGGCGGTATCCTCTTTGGCTGGCTGGGCGATCGATACGGGCGCGTCAAGGCCATGGCCGGCTCTATTTTGTTATATTCAGTCTTTACAGGCCTAGCGGGGTTGGCTCAAAACTGGCCAGAGCTGGCCGCGTGTCGGTTTTTAACGGGGCTTGGCATTGGAGGCGAGCTGGTTACCATTGCCACGTTTTTAACAGAAGTCTGGCCTGCTCGCTCTCGAGCGATTGCGATTGGCTTGCTGATAACGTCTTATCAGGCCGGGGTTTTTCTGGCTGGCGGGTTGCATTATCTGTTACATGACTGGCGGATTACTTTTTTTATTGGGGCGCTGCCGGCTTTGTTGGTCGTGCTTATTCGCACAACCCTCAAGGAGTCTGATCGTTGGCTGTCGGTGATGCATCAGCCGCGGCATCCCCAGCCTGAAACGCAAAAAACACCCGAAAGAGGTCTCCATCTGGAAACCGAGCCTTCGGGTGTCTTTAAAACGTTACTGCAACCAAAATATCGACGCTCACTCTGGGTGGGCTGTCTGTTATTTGGCGCCTTACTGATTGGCTATTGGGCATCACTCTCGTGGATACCAACCTGGATTCAGAGCCTCTTGCCATTTGAGTCAGATGGCAGCCATGAGCGGAGTCTTGCCACCATGAGCCAAGCCATTGCCGCCATTATGGGCTGTTCTGCGGCAGGGATTTTAAGTGATCGTTTTGGTCGCAAATTAACACTGGCCGTGGGTATGCTGGGTTCGTTGGTGGCCTCGATCTGGATGTTTGGCGGGACGACTGTTTTTTCATCCCTGATTTACCTTCAAAGCGCAGCGCTTGGTTTTTTTATTGGCCTGGTGCAGGCAACATTGTATATTTACCTGCCAGAATTGTTCCCCACACGAGCCCGAGCATCGGGAACAGGGTTCTGTCTAAATGCGGGGCGGATCCTGACGAGCGCAGCGGTTTTGGTGATGGCGCCTCTGGTTACTTTGCTGGGTGGCTATGGCCCTGCAGCTCTGGCGTTTTCTGGGGTTTATGGCCTTGGCGCAATTACCCTGCTCTTTGCGCGTGAAACCCGAGGACAAGCGCTTCTAGATTAGCGCAGGCAATAATGTTATGACGACCTCGGGTTTTACGTCCCAGATTCTAATGGGACACTATGTGAATGAAGGCCTGTTTGAGTGGTTCTTCATCTTGGCTAACCACCAGGCGGCTTAATTGAAACGCGGCGGCTTCAGAATCGCCTTGCTCGAGGAAAATTTTAGCTTGCACCATAATGGCGCCATACTTTACGCGCTTTTCAACAGGCAGCTGTTGATAGGCCAGCCTTAGGCGCTCAGATTTTGATAGCTTTGGGGTTATATCAGCCGACTCTATCGCCTCCCAGCTTGGTTTAGGGCGCGCATCCTCCCAAATTAACGTATCAAACTCTGCTTGAGTATTGCCCGTTAGACAACCTCGATACTCAGCAGAAGGAACCAACACATCCAGCGCAGCAGCAACATCTACCATTAGGCAGCCTCCTTCCATAGGGTAACTCGTGAATAAACTTCGGTATCCATAGCATTGGCCTGCACCCCAAAGCCATCATCCAGATTTGTCACAAAACATCGCGCCTGAAGCTCAAACGTTTTTGGAGCCGTTATGGTGAATCGCCCCCAAGCGGTTGCAACCGTATTGCCATTTAACGTGGTAGAGGCACTAAAGGCAGACATCCCTAGCGCCACATCAACGCCATCGGTTACGTTACGCACCCAGCATCGATGACCATCAACCATAAAAGCTGTAGATTCTGCATACACCCGGTACGTACCAGCAGCAAGGATAAATTGATTGTTGGCAAGCGTACAATGGTTTCCGGCATCAACGACTTCGGTGTTTAACACCCGGGTCCGTCTGGCACCCGCCGTAAACGTGCCCCCGTTGGTGCCGGCAGGCTTTCGATCTTCAAGAATAATAAAGCCCTGATTCAGCGTGGTTTCTACTACAGCAACCCCTGAACCATTATGATGCATCAGGTTGTTGTTTGCAGAACCAATTTGCCCAGCCACAGTGGGTGTGCCTGTGAGCGTCATTGTGGGACTTTTTATGCCATCTGTAAACGTTTTCACACCACTAATCGTCAGATTTGCTGTTTCTACAATATTCAAACGGTTATCTTGCGCGTTAGACTCCGACACAAGCTGATTAAACTCAGCGTTGATCTGAGCCGCATCAATCAGGTTGCCATTTGTAATGTCTCCCTGATGTAATCGATTCAATTGACTCATTTGAATGTGGTCTCCTCTTATCTAAAAAAAATATCGGGGCGTAAATGTGAAGTTAATACTGGCGCTACCAGCTGTATAGATTTAATTCAGGTTGGCTTGAAGCAAGGTATTTAAATAAACACGTTTGTCTTCGGTTGTAATGATCGTGTGGTTTTGATGAATGGGTATTCGTCATTCTGTTCTGGAAGAATGTTATATTAAGGTTATGTTTTACCCTAATATTCTCGAATTTTTCAAAGATTTTAAAGTCGTAGCTGAGGCGATAGTGCCATTGAGTACTCTTGTGAGTACTCTTGTCGGAGTTAGTCTAGTTCAATGGCGACGCAAAAAAATCGAACTTAGTAAGTTTGAAGTGGCAGAAAAATCCATTGTTCTGTTTAAAAATTTGCCTGATATTCTTGAAGCTGCTTGTAGTTCATCAAGAACACAGAATCTTCAAGAAAGGCGAGATAAGCTAAAAAATTCTTTTCAAGAAATGCTTAAATTAAAAAATAAATTTTGTATTTATTTTGGAGAAGACAAAATTAATATTTTTAACAAACTAAATGACTTAGACCAAAAGGCCAGTGATGCATTTGGCGTCAAGGATCCATATGATTCTGATAAAGTTATACCTTATGGGACGATGCAAGATCTCAAGAAACAAGCTGAGGGACTTTGTAAGGAAATACTGACAATTTGCGAAGCTGTTTTAACTCCACCAAAACTTTTTTCTCCCAAAAAGTGGTTTTTGTCATTAAGCAAGCCATGGTTCTTAAAACCTCAAATGCTTGGCTCCTCTATTTGCATTCTGATGGTGTACCTCGACCGCCCCTTGATTGAGTGGCTGAGTCAGCACCAGCCAGACTGGCTCTATCACGGTTTTGGCCATGTCACACAATGGGGAGAAGCCTCGCGCTGGTTCGTCATTCTGGGTAGTTTGCTATTGCTGTCTCAATGCGCGATTTGGCTAAAAATCCCCCAAAAAATTGCGGACAGCACGCCAAAAATTTTTAAGCCGCTCAAGAATTTAAAAGCGGGCTTGCTGCCTCTTCGCAATGCCAGTCTGCTCTCGCTGATTTCTCTGCTCACCTCGGGTCTCCTTGTCAACGCCTTGAAAATTCTGGCAGGGCGGCATCGTCCGCTACACTGGCTGCGCGATGGGGTCTACGGATTTGAGCCCCTTCAGGGACTGATGCACAATGTGAATTCTTTTCCCTCAGGGCATTCGCAAGTAGCCGGCTGTGTCACCACGAGCCTTTGTCTGCTTTTTCCGAGGTTTTGCGGACTGTGGATCACGCTGGGAAGCCTGATTGTTATCTCTCGCGTGATTGAACTGGATCATTACCCAAGCGATGTCGTTGCAGGATCTGCGCTGGGCGTTGCCATGACACTCTGGATTTACCGGCTGGCGTCTCAGCGTCAAGGACGCTCTTCAAATATTGGAAAATCTTGAAAAATTGCGACCGACTAACCCACCCCGGCCGTCTGCCCGTCAACGTACAACGAAACGGATGTTCCACCTACCAGATTACTCACCTGTAAATAGCACGGCAAGCCCGATGGGTTTTCAATAAATAGTAACGATGCTTGCGTCAATGTGACCACAGGCGCTTTTTTGGTAAATGTGACCCAGCTATCCAGAATATCGACATAAAACCAGGCTGTCACATCCAGACTGGTGACCCCAGCACCCGGTTGCACATGAACAATAATGGGGGTTTGACCGCGACCACTAATCGGCTCCAAGGGCAGCAAGGCACGATTGCCTTGCGTTTGCCACGCCGCAGAAATACCATCCAATGGGGTTCTCCATCCTGGATTTTTTGTTG
>JAYKJM010000040.1:0-4860 GCA_035285385.1 Vampirovibrionales bacterium | reverse complement strand
CAGAGCATATGCCAAAGCAGCGTTATCAGTGTTTGCTATACCAGACATTACAACCTCCAAGCATATTCATAAACCCTTTGATTGCATAAAACATGCCAGAACATTTTGGTGCCCCACCCCCTCTTTCACGTCTCTGGCTATGAATGGCTTTAGGCCATAACGGGCTCATCCAGAACAGGATGATCGCTACGTTTGGCACGATATTCAGGTTGAATCACCCCACGTTTGCTGTCATGGAAAAAACCCACCAGCTTCATCACGTAGGGATCCTCGGCATGCGTTTTACGGACGGTTTCAATCGCTTCGCGAAAAGGCTGCCCGCTTAACCAGAGCGCTTTATATGCCTGCTTCAAAGCCGTGCGACTGGCAAGAGAGACGTTGTTACGCTTCAAACCAACCAGATTCAGACCGTACAATACTGCAGGACAGCTTGCGGCTTTCATAAACGGTGGTATGTCCATGCGTGTACCTGAAAAGCCACCAATAATCACCATTTCACCAATTCGAACATGTTGATGCGCCGTAAAAATGCCGCCAAGAACCGCTTTGTCTCCTACCGAGACATGACCCGCCAACTGCACGCAATTAGCCAGAATAGCGTCATTGCCTATTTGTACATTGTGACCTGCATGCACATAAGCCATCAGTAAGCAATTTGAGCCCACGGTTGTAGTATTGTCTTCGCCAGTGGCACGATGGATGGTCACAAACTCCCGCAGCTGGGTGTCATGGCCAATGGAGACAAACGAACGCTCGCCCTTGTAGCCAAAATCCTGAGGATCTCCCCCCAGTACGACATGGTGGCCAACCTTTACCCGCTCACCGAGCCGCACGTTTTTTTCAAGCACTGCGTGGGACGAGATGTGGCAACCCGCGCCAATGTGGCAATCTGGCCCAATAATGGCAAACGCATCCACGGTGACATCATCGGCCAGCACAGCAGAGCGATCAATCAGGGCGGAGGGATGAATGTTTGTCATGATAAATAAACCCAATCGGCGAGGCAGTGAATACGTTGCGGTAACTAGCGTGCAGGCGGATGACTTTAAAACGTGCTATTGCACCATGGAAAATAAAATTTCGGCTTCCAGAGTCGTTTCGCCGTTCACGCTGGCACGGCAGATGCCTTTGCCTATGGTGCTTTTGAATTTCGTGATTTCACAGAACAAGTCCAGCCGATCACCGGGCACCACCAGCTTGCGGAAACGCACATTATCCAGCCCCGCCAACACGCCCAGTTTTTTATCGGGATGAATCAATAACTGGGACAAGACGCATCCAAGCTGAGCCAAGGCTTCAACTTGCAGTACCCCGGGCATGATGGGGCGCTCGGGGAAATGCCCCTGAAAAAAAGGCTCGTTGGTACTCACCAGTTTGTAGCCTTTAATGGTGCGCGCTGTCATATCAAGCTCTGTGATGCGATCGAGCAGCAAAAAAGGGTAGCGATGCGGAATGAGAGATTGAATTGTCAAAACATCCCACGGCAGCGGTAAGCTGAGCGGGTTTTCGGCATCTGCTAATGAGGTATGAGGGGGTTCAAGCACAGTCGACATAGGCAATCCTAAAGAAAGAGAGAGCAAAATAGCGAGCCAATGATCCTATAATTGAGAGTCTAGCGTAAGTTGCTGGTTATAAAAAACGCAAGCGGCAATAGTTTAGCATAAGCCAGGGTGCTGGCAGAGCTTGGGCTTAATAGTCGGCATCTTCGGTGCTGAGGTGAGCCGCAGGTTTTCGAAACAGATCATCAAAACGCTCCAGCGTGACATCAAATACGCGCCGGGACACTAGCTCATTGATGTGCTCCATGAACTCAGCCAACGTAAACACTTGCTGGTTGCCGCCCTGCCGTGATTTTCGAGCCGTCACAGTTTCTTGCTCGGCTTCTCGAGCGCCTAATACCAAGAGATGCGGTATTTTTTGGGTTTCAGCCTGCCTGATGCGGGCATTTAAGGTGCCGTCAGCCATTAAAACAGCGCGGATTTTTGAGTCTTTCAGGGCTTTCATGACGGCTTGGGCATAGCCAGACTGCGCCTCACCAATAGGTAGCACCGCGGCTTGCACCGGCGCCAGCCAGGTTGGGAATAAGCCGCCCACGTGCTCAATCAGAATGCCAATAAAGCGCTCAAATGAACCAAACACGGCACGATGAACCACAATGGGCTGCTTTAGGCTGCCATCGGCATCGGCATATTTGAGTTCAAAACGCTCGGGCAACTGAAAATCAAGCTGCACGGTGCCACACTGCCACTGACGCCCCAGGCTATCGAGGACATAAACATCAATTTTCGGCCCGTAAAAGGCTCCTTCGCCAGGGTCAAGGTCATAAGGCTTGCCCAGATTATCCAGTGCTTGCTTTAAGCCTGCTTCCGCTTGGTTCCAGACGGCAAGCTCGCCCATATAATTTTCAGGGCGCGTCGATAGCTTCAGCGAATACTCTAAATCAAAGGCACGGTAGGTGGTGTCAATCATGGCAAGGAGGCTTGCCACCTCGCTCTGCACATGTTCAGGCGCCAAAAACAGATGGGCGTCATCTTGAATAAAGCTGCGAGTTCGCATCAAACCATGAATGGCACCAGATGCTTCATTGCGATGGAGAATTTGGCCTTCGGCCACACGCATGGGCAAATCCCGATAACTGCGCAAGCTGCTCTTGAAATAGAGCATGGTATCAGGGCAATTCATGGGTTTTAACGCAATGGTCTGATCGGCCTGCTCGTGATCGCAGCCGGCATGGTCGTTTTCTTGTCGACCTTCAAAAATGAACATATTCTCGCGAAAGTGATCCCAGTGACCGGAGGTTTCATAGAGCGCTTTGCGATACAAAAGGGGGTTAAAAATTTCCACGTAACCGCCAGCCTCTGTCATTTCTCGCCAGAAATTGGCCAGCTGTTGACGCAAGATAAACCCATTAGGGTGCCACAAAGGTGCCATAGCCCAGGGATGAAATGAAAACAGATCCAGCTGGGGGCCAAGGGTTCGGTGATCTCGGTTTTTTGATGCTTCCAGAAACTTGAGGTATTGGTTTAAATCTTTATCGTTGGCCCATGCCGTGCCTGCAACACGCGTGAGGGTTGGCTTTTCTTCTCCTCGCCAATGGGCACCAGAGAGCGTAAGCGGTTTTGCAAACTTGCATAAACCCGTATGGGGCACATGAGGCCCCGCGCACAGATCCACAAAGTATCGATTGCCTGGGTCATTCTGATTGTCAGCAGATGGCGGCAGGGTGTGGCGATAGAGCGTGATAACTGGCGCTTCAATGCGCTCGAGGATTTCAATCTTATGGGGTTGATTGAGCGCTTGAAACAGTTCTATTGCCTTAGATTTCTCGATTTGAGCCACCTCAAAGGCCGCCGCGCGGTTTGCAATGGCTCGCATGGTGTTTTCCAAAAGCGCTAAATCTGCCTCGCCTAAAGGCTGAGCGTCATCGTGCTCAGCACTGAAGTGCATGTCGTAAAAAAATCCGGTAGGGGTTGCAGGGCCCGTGGCAAATTGCACGCCGGGGCGAATCATCTGGACGGCACTGGCCAACACGTGCGCACTGGAGTGGCGAATCCGCTTGAGTTGCTCATCTGGAGTGAGCTGGGCAAATTCTGCTTTGGAAACCGGTTGCCAACTGAGCGCCGTAAAAAGGGAGGCAATAGAAGTAGAAGTCATAGTGCTTTATTTTAACGCAAACCAGAATGCGTTATTCTGCAGAATTTTTTACCGGATTTTTAAACGTTGTCCTGCGCTCTTGGGATATACTCAGGTCATGATGGCTTCTCGTTCAAATCATCCCGATTTAACGTCTCCTGACGTGTTGAAGGCGGCGCTTGGGCAAACCCAGCCAGCCACGGTTATTGGGCTCATGTCCGGCACATCTGCAGATGCGGTTGACGCCTGTGCCGTGATTTTAGCTCCAGATGCTGAGGCTGGACGCGTTATGACCTCCGTTTTAGGCGCCATCTCCTTGCCAATACCTGAGGATCTTGCTGGCAGGTTATTTGCTTTGATGGAAAACAAAGCCGTGCCCGTTTCTGAGATTTGTATGCTCAATAAAAAAATTGGAAACTGGTTTGCTGATGCCGCCCACCAGCTGATGCAGGGGTTGAACTTAACCCCGGATGATGTTTTGTGTATTGGCTCTCATGGCCAAACGGTCAGCCATCTGCCCGATGATGGCTCTACCCTGCAGTTGGGCGAGGCTGCCTATATTGCCGAAAAAACTGGCGTATCTGTCGTCAGTAATTTTCGAAGCCGAGACATGGCCGCCGGCGGACAGGGTGCTCCTTTGGTGCCGTTTTCGGATTTACTGCTTTTTGGTCGTCAACAGGGTTTTGGTCGCTTGATTCAAAACATTGGCGGTATTGCCAATGTGACGGTTTTGCCCCCTTCAGATGTGAATCAAGCCCCATTTGCGTTTGATACAGGGCCAGGCAACATGCTGATTGATGGTGCCATGCAGCGCTTGTTTAATCAGTCGTGCGACAAAGATGGTGAAATCGCCGGTGTGGGGCAAGTGGACGAAGAGCTCTTACAAGCCCTCATGGCGCATCCCTATTATGAGCAAATGCCACCAAAGTCATGCGGGCGTGAGGCGTTTGGTCGAACTTATCTTGAAGAATTACTTGAGCAGTTTCCAAGAGTCCACAAAGAAAACATTTTAGCGACTTTGACCAAGCACACCGCCTTGAGTATCGTCAACGCCTATGATCTTTTTGTTCGTCCAGAGCTCTCTTACCACGAAATGGTTGTTTGTGGCGGGGGCGCCTTTAATCCGACGCTGATGAGTCATTTAAAACACGCGGCTGAAGGCAGTGGCTTATCGGTTGTTACAACGCAAGCCTTCAACCTGGATTGCAAATTGAAAGAAGCCATCTC
>JAYKJM010000039.1:0-9601 GCA_035285385.1 Vampirovibrionales bacterium | reverse complement strand
GGTAACATTATTTATCTCTCAATGATTGAGCCGCCTGCAACGCCGGTTGTTTTTTAGCACGTCCAACGCACACATACTCAAACCCTCGGGCGTGCATCCGCTCGGGTTCAAACTGATTGCGCCCATCAAAAACAATCGGCTGCTTCATCAGGGCTTTCACGTGTTCAAAATCTGGGCGACGAAACTCCGGCCATTCTGTCAGCAGCAACAAGGCATCGGCGCCTTGCGTGGCGATAAGGGCCTTATCACAATAGGTGATGCGATCGCCAAAAAGGTCTCTGGCGCTGTGCACCGCTTTGGGGTCATAGGCTTGAATTTTAGCGCCTGCGGCCAGCAGCGCCTCAATAATGGTGTGGGCTGGAGCTTGGCGCATGTCATCTGTGCGCGGCTTAAAAGCCAATCCCCACACGGCAAACGTCTTGCCCGACAAACGCCCCTCAAAACGCTCAGAAATTTTGGCTAAAAACCGCTGACGCTGATCCTGATTAATGGCATCCACAGCATTCAGAATGCGGCTTTCATAGCCGCTGGCTTTGGCTGTATTCATGAGAGCCTTGACATCCTTGGGAAAGCAACTGCCACCATAGCCCAACCCCGGGAACATAAACTGACTGCCAATACGGCTGTCGCTACAAATGCCACCGCGAACCATTTCAACATCTGCGCCCAGCGTTTCGCACAAATTAGCCATTTCATTCATGAAGCTGATTTTTGTGGCTAAAAAAGCGTTGGCGACGTATTTGGTCATTTCGCTGGAAGGAATATCCATAAAGAGAATGGGGTTGCCGGTGCGCAAGAAGGGGGCATAAATTTCGCGCATCATGTCGGTGGCTTGCGGGTCTTCCACGCCAATAACAACGCGATCCGGCTTGAGGAAATCATCAACGGCCGCCCCCTGCTTAAGAAACTCAGGGTTAGAGACCACTGAAAAAGCAATCTCTAGGCCGCGCGCCAAAAGGGTCTCTTGCACAACAGCCTTTACACGCGCACACGTGCCCACGGGTACGGTACTTTTGACAACGATCACTTTATAGGTATTCATGGCACTTGCAATCGCACGAGCGACCGCCAAAACGCTACTCAAATCGGCGCTACCGTCTTCATCTTGCGGGGTGCCCACCGCAATAAAACAAACGCTGGCTTTCTCAACGGCATCACTCAGATTGGTGGTAAAGGCCAGCCGCCCTTCGGCCACGTTAATTTTAATCAATTCTTCAAGGCCAGGCTCATAAATGGGCACTTCGCCTTGCACAAGGCGCGAAATTTTGTCTGGGTTATTGTCCACACAGGTGACGGTATTCCCCATTTCTGCCAGACAGGTACCTGTGACCAGACCCACATAGCCAGTACCCACAACAGCCAGTTTCATTGGTTTAGAGCCCTTTCCAGCACAATCAGGTAAAAATCAAGACGATGGGTGGCAAGCCCTTCATGCAACAAGACAGTAACAATCTAATCAAAAGCCAAGCGGGTTGATATTCTAGATGAAAAATTCTCAAACGTGAATTTTTGACGGCCGAATTTCAAATAATGTATTGTTTTGAACGCTGGTAAATCGAAACGGATGCCCCGCGCACCCACCCCTTGCAATGAATCGTTACACGAGGGCGCGCACGCCAAAACCAGTCCACCCATGAACATGATTAAATCCCTCAGATTCGTTTTTAATCCTTATCAAGGATTAAGCCACGGGTAAAATCCGGCTTGTGTTCATTGCCAAGATTTTTTTGTGACAGACGTCGATATAAAATACTTGACGCGGCTTTATCCTCACGCATAGAATAATAAGACTTTTCTAAATTGGACTTTTCTAAATTTAAATTTTCGAAAGATTCTATTTTTTTCATCTTTAACTATTTCTGTTTGAGTCGTATTGAATTTTTTTAGTTTTTTTAAATGATTTGCGTCCCTACCCACACCGCTTTGATGATGTGCATGATGATGCCCATGCCCCAGCCGGGGGCCGAGGGCAGGTTGATGCACACCCCAGCAACCTGACGCAATTCTGAATCCTGACTCCAGAGATTGCACCCACGACCTCCCGCCCCGACTGGCCGGAGGTCGTTTTAATGTCAAGCCGTTTTCATCTGTCACACATTTTTTAATTCAGTGGTTTTCATCCAGTGTTATGAGTTCTTCCGTCACGTCATCCCAAAGCCCATATACTGCTGGCTCCTCTTTTACCAATGCCGTGCGCTTTGGGAATTTGGGCGGCGATGTCGTGCAAAATCTCACCCGCGATACAGTTGGTATTTTGGGGCCAAAATTATTTATTGCCAATGCGCAACGCGGCAAGACGCAAGCCGTGGAAGACATTGCCCTTGAAGCGCTAGAAGATGGTGTTTTTTATGGCATGGTGCCTGTGCTAGGGCATTACGCCATTGCGCCTCTGTTTAAAGCGCTGGCCAACGCAAAAGAGCCCTTGGCTATCATTGGCACCCCCTTGCGGCTTTTAAAATCGCAGCCCGCCACGGCGGCGAAACTCAGTAAGTCGTTGCTGGGTGCAAAATTAGGTAGCATTGCGGCGATTATTTCTTTGGCCATGGCGGCGGAATATCTCGTTTATTTTGCAAAAAATTTGGTCAGCGCCTTTGCCTTTAAAACCCGAAATTTTGAGGGGGTTGCTGGCCTTGAAAAACCCACTAATCACGTGGCTTCTGAACATGATCCGGTATTGAAATCCCAAAAACGCCTGAAACAAGTTGCTTTGCTTGCGGCAAGTGCTTTTTCAGCGTCATTGGCAATCCCTACCCTGGTCAAACGCGGCCTTATTCCAGAGAAAATTGCCCAAAATATTTTGCACCACATTGACTTTAAAAAATCTGGAAAAGATGTTTTTCAACTCAGCAAACCTATTTTTGCCGCCATGATTGCCTCTGGTTATTTGGCGGGTCTGGACTCCGCTCGAAGCAATCTGGAGCGCTGGGAAAACGCCATTCGCATTGCAGGCGTTGGAACATTTTTACTGGCGGGCAATGAACTGGCGCGTAACCTGTTAGCAACTATTTTTGAAAAAACAACCGTTCAAGTTGGGCACACTCGCCAGCGCTTGGCAGATATCGTCAAACTCACCGATGCCAGTCAATTTCAAAAAGAGTCCCTGCTAAATTTTAGTAACGTCAAACCCTTGCACGCCGTTGAGCAAGAAGTTGCCAACCTTGCTCATATTGCCCCTGGTGTCAAAAATCTGATTTTAAAGCGGGCAAAGCTGCTCAACGGAGAAATGCTTCCTTTGGCACTCTCGAGTGCCGTCATGGGTGTTTTTCTGACCTTATTGAGCTACGCGCAAACCAAATGGCGCTACGATCGCCAAGTCAAGCAAGCCGCCATGACACATCAGACACCGTCAGAGCCTACGAGCTCTTTTAGGCCTTTGCCTTCGGCTTCACAGCCTCTGAGTGTTCAGCGCGTCAATGAATCCAGCCACCCGGCAGCTTTGCCTTTTTCAATAAACCCGGCAAGCCCAGCAGCATGGCCTTATTTACCTTCAAGCCCCCAGATGGCGCCATTCACTTGGCAATCCCAAAGCCCTTCTGCCTTTACACTGCCCTACCCCGCACAAGGGATTACTCAAAGACGCTTTTAAAGTACTTGCCTGTCGTCTCTGACAGTTTTGAGGGTGACTCATCACATTGCGCTAAAAGAACTGTGATAAAATGAAAGTATGACCCAAATTGCTTCGGCCTCGTCTATTCCTCGAAAATCTCGTCACGATATTGCTCAAATGCGTGTTGCCGGCCGAATTGTAGCCGAAGTACACGCCCTTATTCGTGAGCATCTCAAACCCGGGGTCTCCACGCTCGATTTGGATGAACTGGCGGAGGCTCACATCCGAAAATCAGGTGCCATTCCAACCTTTAAAGGAATTTATGGCTTTCCGGCCACGATATGTGCCTCCGTCAACACGGAAGTAGTCCACGGCATTCCTCGCGCTGATTGCATTTTTAAAGAGGGTGACATTTTTACCGTAGATGTGGGTGCAACCTATCGCGGGCTTGTGGCCGATGCGGCGGTAACCTTTCCGGTTGGCGATGTCGACCCCGCTACCAAAGCCCTTCTTGAGCATACCCTAGAGGCGCTTGATGCCGCGATTGAAAAAATGATGCCGGGTAATTACCTGGAAGATATCTCGGCCGCCGTGGAAGATGTCTGCATAAAGTATGGCCATGGCCTTGTGCGCGAGTATGGCGGGCATAGCGTTGGCCATAAGCTTCATGAAGAGCCCTTTATTCATAATCATCGCACAGGGAATCGAGGCCCTGAGCTAAAGCCCAATATGACTTTGGCTATTGAGCCCATGTTTACCTTGGGTTCAGGAGCTGTCAAAACCTTGGGTGACGACTGGACGGTGGTCACCGCCGATGACACCATGAGCGCCCATTTTGAACACACCGTTCTGATTACGGAGTCTGGCCCTGAGCGGCTGACCGTGCTAGCAGCCGTGTAAAGGGGCCAGGTTTTTCAATAGAGCATCCGTGCCACGTCCTCTTTGCTTGCAAGGCATGGCATCCAAAAAACTTTATTGCGAGGTGCTCAACGAAACGGCACCAAGGCTCTTAATATAAATGACACAGCATTTGTCACGGCGGCGTGTTTAAGCTAATGTAACCATTACTTGTTTTGGTGCGTGTTGCTTCAGTTTATTAAGTAAGATAGGTTTTCTCCACTTATGTCTCGCGATGTCATTGAAATGGAAGGCGTGATTCAAGAAGCCCTCCCAAACGCCATGTTTCGCGTGATGCTTGAAAATCAGATTGAGGTACTCGCCCATATTTCTGGCAAGATTCGTAAAAATTTCATTCGCGTCTTACCCGGTGATAAGGTCAAGGTTGAGTTATCGCCTTATGATCTCACCCGAGGTCGGATTACCTTCCGGATGCGCGGCAACTAACCATTTTGACTGCTTATCCCTTTTAAATTCAATAACAACTATTTTTTAGGAGTGTTTCTTTATGAAAGTTCGTCCTTCCGTCAAGAAAATTTGCGACAAGTGTAAGGTCATCCGTCGTTTTGGCCGCATTCTGGTCATCTGCGAAAACCCCAAGCACAAACAACGCCAAGGATAGTTCTCGATTATTCATACTTTACGGTTTATGACGCGGCGTTGAACTCCAATCAACCCGCGTTATTGATGTCAGGAGTTTCCTCACCCATGTCACCCTCCTCATGCACGGTTGCCATTCTTGGTGCAACAGGTCTCGTCGGCCAACATCTGATTGCCATTCTGGAAGCGCGCCGTTTTTTTGATCGCTTTGAGCACTTCACCCTCAAGCCGCTTGCCAGTGAGCGCTCACAAGGGCAAACGGTGCGCTTTAACGGCCAAGACGTTGCCGTCCAGCTGGCGCAACCTGACGCCTTTGATAATGTAGATTTGGTTTTGGCGTCCGCGGGTGGCAGTGTCAGTGCGGCGCTTGTCCCGGAGGCCGTCAAGCGCGGCGCCGTGGTGGTTGACAACACCAGCCACTTTCGAATGGATGAGACGGTGCCGCTGGTCGTTGCTGGCGTGAATGATGACGCACTCCAAGGTCACCATGGTATTATTGCCAACCCCAACTGCTCAACGGCACAGCTGATGCCTGTCTTGAAAGCCCTGCATGAAGCGGCGGGTCTTAAGCGCGTCATCGTGAGTACCTATCAAAGTGTCTCTGGCGCGGGGAAAGAAGGAATGGATGCCTTATGGCGAGAAACCCAGGCCATGACTGATGATCCTGATGCTGTGCCTGGCAAGCCCTCATTAGATGGAGCTTCAAGCATCACATCGCCCTTCAGCCAGCCGATTGCCTTTAACCTGATCCCGATGATTGACGTTTTGATGGACGGCTCTCAGGAGGACTTCTGTGACGGTGCCGCGCTCGGGTACTCCAAAGAAGAATGGAAGCTGATTGTTGAGACCCGTAAAATTTTGAATTTGCCAAAGCTCCCCATCACGGCCACGGCGGTGCGTGTGCCGGTGATGGTGGGTCATAGTGAAAGCGTCACCGTGGATCTCGAGCGGGCGCTCTCTCCAGAGCAGGCGGCGCAAATTTTAGAAAAGCTGCCCGAGGTTATTGTGAGTGCAGCCTTGTCGTCGGATTTTCCCACCCCACGTCAGGCGGCAGGCCAGGATCCAGTCTATGTTGGCCGCTTACGTCGCGATACGTCAAATCCTGAGACGGGCTTGAGTTTCTGGGTGGTGGCCGATAATTTGCGCATTGGGGCGGCTCTTAATGCTGTACGTATCGCCGAGCGCTTGGTTGACATGCGTTTGCTGAAGGCGGCTTGCGAGGTTCATTAAGAAATGAGCAAAGTTACAGTACAAACGGTTCGAGCTTTCGTCAGTGGGGATCTATCGGGAGGCAACCCGGCGGGGGTCGTCGTTAATGCTCCGCTACTATCAGATAGCGAATACATTCAGATTGCCAGAAAAATGGGTTACTCGGAGACTGCATTTGTATTGCCTCCTTCTGATGCCACCAAAGCCGATTTCAAAGTACGGTTTTTTACCCCAAGTGAGGAAGTCGATCTGTGCGGACATGCGACCATTGCCACTTTTGGCATGATGCACAAACAAGGCATCCTTAAATCAGCAACCTACACTCAAGAGACTAAGGCTGGTTTTTTGGCGGTTTTCATAGACGAACAAGGCAAGGTATGGATGACACAGACCCAGCCCGAATTTGGTGTAACCTTGAGCCCCCACCAGCGTTTAGACGTGGCCGCAATGCTCAAAATTTCACCTGAAGCGTTGGACACTAATCTGCCGATTCAAATGGTCAGCACGGGGGTAAGAGAAATCCATGTGCCGGTGCGAACAAAAAAAATCCTACACGCTATCCAGCCAGATTTTCAAACAATGGCAGCGCTCAGTCGACAATTTGGTGTCATTGGCTTTCACGTGCACACGCGCGACACACTGTATCCACAAAGCACTGCGATGACTCGAAATTTTGCACCCTTGGTTGGTATTAATGAAGAATCGGCAACGGGCACGGCCAATGGTGCGCTTTCAGCTTATCTGTTTCATCATAAGGTCATTGAGACTGAAAAAGCGCAAAATTTGATATTTGAGCAAGGCTACAGCATGGATCTACCATCTGAGATTTTTACGCGTTTGACAATAAACGGGGATTATATCGAGAAAGTCGAAGTAGGTGGCATCACGGAACCCGAAAGTATTCATGAGGTCATTCTTAATGCCGTGGCGTAAATCAGCGTTCATCCTTTTAACAGCAGGCAGCTTGATCCATTTGCAGGCGTGGGCGTTTGAGTCGGTAACCACGATGGCCGATATCAATCGGGCGCTCAGCTGGGGAATTCAAAAACAGGGGCAAGGCTACCGCACCTTACTGGAAAACAATTGGCAAGAGGGCCCTCAAGGGAGTTTGCTTAATATTTATTCCCCCTTTATGCAGCTGGCGCTCAAGGGCTACAAATCAAACCTCCCCATTGAGCACCCGGATGAAAAAGATCTGGCCGAGGTGCGTAAAACCTGCCGTCGGCTTATCTCTCGCACCATGGATAAGGCCGAAAAATCGACCGTGCGCTTTGTGCTGTCCGTCACGGGCAACACCCCCGGTTTTGCCGCCGGCAGCCAAGCCACCATTGAGGGGTATCGCAATGGCGTGCTGACCTTGGTAAAGCCTATCGATCGCGTCGTGCCCGCCAAAGCGACAGCTGTCTCTGAGCAATCGAAAGAGTTTGATGCCGCCCTTATCTTCACGTTTAAAATGAGTGACCTGGTCGGTTTTGACAAATTTGTGCTCCGCGTTAAAACCCCCAACCCAACCATTCGGTGGGATTTTCCGCTGCGCGCTGCTGACCTTCGCTAATAAAAGGGGCTGGTTCAAAAAACAGCCCCTTTTTTTGGAAAATTATGATTGCCTACAGCAAGCGATTGGAAGTCACTTTCCAGCAAATATTTTTAAAGTAGGCCTCAATATAATCTTTACGGTTGGTACCGTAGTCGGCCATGTAGGCATGCTCCCACACGTCCATCACGACAATTGGGTTAAATGCCGGCGGATGGCCGTTTTCATGATCCGTAATCCAGAAATTTTGCAAGCGTTTGGTGACCGGATCTTGCAATAGCATTGCCCAGCCGATACCACGCATCATGCCAGTGGCTTTAAAATCGTCTTCCCAGGCTCGGACACTGCCATAGGCTTCTACGATGGCTTTGCCTAGGCGGGTGTTTTCATCCAACGCGCCTCCATTTGGCGTCATGGCACCAAAGTAGAACTCATGCATGCGCATGCCCGCAAATTCAAACCCCAGGCGACGTTTTTGCTCATTGTAAACGGGGGTGCCAATTTTTCCTTGGACGGCCAGCTCTCGCAAATTATCGCTCAGGGTGTTGGTATTGGCGACATAGCCCTGATAAAGCTTGTAATGCAAATCGAGCTGAGGACCCGAGATGCCATCAAGATTTTGTAAATCGTAGGTGGTGGCAACATAGGGTTTGGGGGGAGCCATGGTGGTCATATCAATGAACCCTTTCTAGACAATTTGAGACTATGACGTGGTTTCTGATAACACTTTAACGTGCTGCAAGACACGATTATGAATGAGATGTAAAAAAGTTTCAGCCCAAGGGCGAGCGTACCAATTAATGGAAGAGTGCAGTCGATACCAACTGGTGCCACGAAGTATTGTATGACCATTGGCCGTTGGCTGCAATTGAAACCGTCCTTGGGTGGTTTCAAAATAGATGCCACCGGGCATGACATGGGGATCAACCCCCGTGATTAGGTTCTGGGGACCCACCTGCGCCTCCACATCAAATGAGAGCTCCCGAGCTGGCTCATAGCGGGTAATGCGTTCATTAAAGAGCGTATTTTGCGTAAAATGACACTTGCGCAAACAGTTTACAGCCCGACACGCCACTGTGGCCTGAACAGGCTTAGGCAGCCCTAAAGAAAACCACCCATCCCACAAGCCACTTGGGGAGAGAGCATCAGGAATTCTTGGAAACGCCACAACGCGATCAAAAACTGTTTGAGGGGGCGCGTTGATTTCAACCACAGAGGTCACTTGGCCATATTCTATTTGACGGGCATGATGGGCTTCCAATGATTGCAACATGAATGGGCTCAACACCAATAAGGCCGATGAAAAAAGCATCTTGCTGGTCACTTTCTTAACCATCCAGATGATTACCCAGCCTGTCATGCTCCCCAAAACCGTTAGCCCAATCCAAAAAGGAGCCGCCATTAATAAACAAATAATGCCTTCTAACAAGAGTGAAAATAGCAACAGCAATTGCACCGACGCTAAAAGCGCAGGCAAAAGCAAGGCAAATAATCCAAAGGAGCCACGCGGATGACCCGAGACATCGCACGGTTGCTTGAGCGCGAGGAAATGAAACAAGACAATAAAAAAGAGGCCACAAACAAATGGGCTGAGCATCAATATGGTCAAACCCGCAATCAAAGTGCTTTTCCCAAAAAGTATAACCGCACAACCGACAACAGGCAGCAGAGAGACCACTATGGCGGCTCTTAAAAAGGGCTTCTTGAAGGGGTGTTTCATTGCAAAAGCCGCCCAGCAAAACGCGGCAAGCACCAGAAGCACGCAACCCACACGTAAAATCATCCAAAATTCGTTCGCCATGTTCTGCCTCCTA
>JAYKJM010000038.1:0-4860 GCA_035285385.1 Vampirovibrionales bacterium | reverse complement strand
AAACGAGAGAATAATTCCACTCAGATTGCAGGCAGGGTTGCGTTTAACGATGTTTTTTGCGCTCAAATCGCTGAAAGCGAAATCCTTCCAGGTGAGTATTGATGGGCGTAACTGACTCAAAATGATGCGCAAGCAGCACGGGCTGAACACTTTGATAGATAACATCGCCCGAGTGGGTTTGAACCCACCACAGGCGTTGAATCTCGGGGTGGTGATCCAGCCAGATCATCACCGCCGCCAGAGAGTCTTGGGCAAGCGGTGTTTTTTCATTGAAGCTTCGCAGTAGCAGCTGGCTGGCCGTATTGGTGCCAGCCGCAGCAGAAACGTTGCCCAGATAATACGCCAACCCCGCCACGGGCGCACCAGGTTTATGAATCAGAACAAGATCCTCGCCCGGATGACCCTCCGTTTTTAAAATACCAGCCATGTCCTTGAACGCCTCCGATTTAAAGGCTTTGCCCTCAGACACCCGCCAGGCCGATGTGAACATTGCAGTCAACAATAGCCCTACTAAAATCCCAGACCCCCAGCGTTTAAAAAATGTTGATGGCCTCAAACGATATAAAATGACCTCCCAAGGGGTTTGCCAGAGTCCAAAGGCAATGAGCAATAGCCATGGCGGAGCCGCCAGCACCAGATAACGCTGTATCGTTGCCGTGTGGCTTTGTCCCATAATATCTGCCAAAATGTGAGACACTAGCAGGCTCATGAGCCAACTTGCGCACAATTTTAGCCAAAGTGGCCATTGTCGCATGGTGAACCCATCCACTTTTTGCTTTATCCAGCCGCATCCCGCCATGGCAAAAGCAAGCACAAGCATCACGATGCGAAACCAGGAGGCCTTTATCATCACAAAGCTGCACAAGGTGCGCCACAGTTGCTCTGGTAGCTGAACGGGGTTAAAAAGGCCATCTGTATAGTGCCCGCTGATGTGTGTAAAGGCTCGCTGTTGCATAAGAATAGGCAGCCATGGCGCAAAGGCAAGCCCCAAAACGGCTGAGCTCACTACCAGCCAAAACCTTGGCACCACCTGAGTAAACCAGGCAAAACCAAGAATCCATAGTACAAACGGTGCCGCCCAATAGCTGGTATACAGCGCCGCAATCAAAGATGCCGTCATCAGGGTCACCCCCTGCTTGGGCCGATGTTGGGCTTGAAGCAGGCCTAGCACGGCTAGAAGTGCCCAGCAAATCAGCATGGTGTAGGGGCGGGCATTCTGGCTGTGATAGACAAAATAGCCAGAGAGCGTCATCATGGCCGCCGCCGTAAAGGTGATGGCTCCACGATGCAATCGCCCCCTCGACAATTGCCAGGCGATCAAGCCCATCAGCAAAATGGCAAGCAGACCAAACCCAAGAGAGGGTATGCGAAGCCAGCCGGGCGAGAGGGGATTTACTCCCAAGGCTTGACCAAGATGCATCCAGCCACTGAGCGCCATAAAAAACAGTGGGGTGTGGACGTTGGTTTTTAAAACGGCCAGGGTTTTTTCTGGCTGAAATCCATCGGGCATCGCAAAACTTTGATCAACATAAAATGACGCGATTTTTGGCGCCTCTGGTGTAACCGGCTGATGACGATAGGCCAATGCGCTCGGATCAATCAAGTGGCCTGTGGCATGCGCGATTGCGTAAAATTCATCAAGCCAAAGGGATTTGTCATTAAGATGGTTGACGCGCAGCGCGGCACCCAGCAGGAGTAGCAAGGCCACGGCCCCGTATAGCCATCTGTTTTTTTGCCAGAAATTCATAAGCCAGAAACACTACATGTGCGGATCACTGGATGTGCGCTCAATGATGGTTTCATCCACAGGCTCATTGCGATAGGTCACCACCGTCAACAGCGTCTCGGGTGTTACGTGCGCTTCAGGGTATACCTCTTGCAAATATGTTAGCACCTCAGCCATCGTTTGAACCCCCGGTTTATGCCGCTTTAGGACGTCTTCAGAGAGATCTTTGAGCGCACAGAGTTCAAGATCTCCGACAATATGCGCCTTGCGAGTCACAAGATGATTCACGCGGATGTCAACACGCTCGCCATCAACCCAATAGCCCCCATCAAAGTAAAGCCGATTGGGTCGAAACGCTGAGTGAAGACTCTGATCATCTTCACCCAGCACGATTTGTCGAAACCTCAGGGGCCAGTTAATTGCTTTAGCCATGATCGCGGTTAACCTGCGGGTGCCATCAGCTTTTGCATCGCCTCGACGCTTTCTTTGACCTTGGCCACGGAAGCATCCAGCAGCGATTTTTCCTCAGCCGAGAGCGTGAGTTCAAAAATCTGCTCCACGCCAGATTTGCCGAGCTTAACGGGAACACCCACATAAAGGTTGTTGACGCCGTATTGGCCACTTAAAAAGGCGGCACAGGGCAGAATGCGCTTTTTGTCTTTCACGATGCTTTCAATCATTTCAACCACGGCGGCACTGGGGGCATAGTAGGCCGAGCCGGTTTTAAGATAGCTGACAATTTCGGCACCACCGTCACGGGTGCGTTGAATAATTTTGTCGAGCTGGTCTTTGGGCATGAGTTCAGACACCGGAATGCCTGCCACTCGCGTGTATCCGGCCAGTGGCACCATGGTGTCGCCATGGCCGCCCAGCACAAAGGCTTGCACGTCTTGCACAGACACATTTAGCGCTTCGGCAAGAAACGTTCGAAACCGAGCGGTATCCAGAACCCCGGCCATGCCGAACACACGCTCAGATGGGAAACCCAAGACCTCTTTGGCCACAGAGCACATGACATCGAGCGGATTGGAGACCACAATGACAATGCTCTTGGGGGCCACTTGCTTGATTTGCTTGCAAACCTCGCTCATGATGCGGGCGTTAATCGTGAGCAAATCATCACGGCTCATGCCGGGCTTGCGGGGTGAGCCTGCCGTAATTACGACGATGTCAGAATCTTCGGCCACGTCATAGGTGTTGCTGCCCACAACACGGGTGTCATAGCCATAGGTCGACACTGGGGCAGATTGCAGAATATCCAGCGCTTTGCCTTGCGGGACGCCTTCTACAACATCCACGACGGCCACAATTTTAGAGAGTTCGGCTTCTGCCAGACGTTGCACGAGGGTGGCTCCCACGTTGCCGGCGCCCACGACGGTAATTTTATTCAACATGGCTTACGATCCTTATCAACAGACCTAATCAATAGAACATCAACAGAACATCAACAGAACTAAAAACTTTAAAAAATAACATCGCATCACACAATCTATCGCTTACGATACCATAACCGACCGAATCTGTTGGACGTTATTGGGATGGTTTCAACACCCCGGCCAGATGCAGGAAATTCCCCAGCAGGCGCTCGCCTTGTGGGGTGCCAATGCTTTCTGGATGAAACTGAACGCCATAGAGGGGCAGGGTTTTATGATGCATGGCCATGATCAAGGGGGGCTCGTCTTCTGCAAGATGGGTTATGGCCGATATGTCAAAATGCTCGTGAGGAAAGTGCTCATTGTTGGCCACCACCAGTGAATGATAGCGCATGGCCTCAAACGGATTAGAGAGACCTTCCAGGAGCGGGTTGGCTGCTGTGATCACCACCGGGCTAGACTTGCCGTGAACAATGGTTGGCGCCTGAACCACCTGGCCGCCAAACACGAGCCCCATACCTTGATGCCCAAGGCAGACACCAAGAAGCGGCACAAGCGGCTTGTCATGCATTATAGAGGGCTCTTGGGCGGCACTGTTTTGGTAATGCTTCAGAATATCGGCGCAGATGCCAAAATCGGCGGCAATGGCAGGGTGGCCGGGGCCGGGTGATAGCACAATGGCGGCAGGGTTTAGCGCCCACAAGGCTTGCAGAGTCAGGGCATCATTTCGATGCACAAGCACCGGCGAGTTGGTTTGCGCCTGCAACATTTGGTAGAGGTTGTAGGTGAAGGAGTCGTAGTTGTCAACAATAACAATGGGAGTGTTCATTAGAGAATGGATTCAACCAAATGATGCCGGCAGATAGTTGGCCAGATAACCAAAAAGAGAGGGCTTTGGCCTCTGACTTCTTTGCCCTGGCGCACAACGGCGGCTCTGGGATGTTGGCCTGGGGGCTTTTTGATTTTTTTGGGGAAGTTTTCTTGTCTGAAGGTTTTCATCGTGGCATAAGAGGCAGGGCTTGCATGGGGTTTTTGGGGGGATTTTTTAATAAATTGTTACAACAGGGCGCGCAGATTTCAAAAAACGCGGCTGGGGCGCGCTGCGTTGGCCGGCAGGGCGTTTGGCAGGGTGTTTGGCAGGGCGTTTGGCAGGGGTGCCAGTGATAGCCAATGGATGGCGAGTCACGATATTAATGACATCTTCCGAAGGTTGTGCCGGAGCCGAGGGGGCTTGATTTTGAGGCGGCGGCGTCATTCAATAGTATTTCTTAATGTTATGTATCAGTTCACTCGGGTTGTATCTGGCAAGTTTTGGGGTCTTTCAACGCTGAAGGGCAGTTTAAAACTCGTTGTGGATGCAGCCGAAATCGTTTTTGGGAGACATTCAGGATGATTCGTTCAGTGCAACAAGCTAGAACAGTTTCTTTTGGCGGTAATGATGAAAAAAGAAAACGACCTATAGGAAGCCGGGTTTTTGATTGGTTAGAAAAAAATGGATTATCACAACAACTGCCATCTGACCCAACAGAAAGAGCAAAAGTTGTGGGGGAAATAGCAGAAGAAAGTCAAAGAAGAGCTAATGATCTAGGGCGTCATCTTTTTAGCGGTGATAGTCGTAAACTTGGTAATGTTTTTGCATAAAAATAGTTAATAATTTTTGAAAGGTTAGTGGGTACGTCACTGACCTTTTTTAATGTTTAAATTCAAGCCTTCGCTTTACACGCTGGCCATCACCGGCACGGGCATCGTTTGGCCACTGGC
>JAYKJM010000037.1:0-7006 GCA_035285385.1 Vampirovibrionales bacterium | reverse complement strand
TGCATAAAAATAGTTAATAATTTTTGAAAGGTTAGTGGGTACGTCACTGACCTTTTTTAATGTTTAAATTCAAGCCTTCGCTTTACACGCTGGCCATCACCGGCACGGGCATCGTTTGGCCACTGGCCAAGGCCTGCAGCCTTGTCAGCGGCCAGCTTAGCAACCCTTGCCGAAACACCCCCACCTGCTTTAACGCCTGCTGGTATTGCAGGCCTGCCAAACTGCCCAGCCACTCGGCCGGCGTGCCCTGTGGCTTGTCATGCACGCCGGCTGTCACGCGAATCATCATATTGTCGTTGGGTTCGCCCACAAACGCCCTGGCCTTCTCGTCGGAGGCCGCGGCGTTTACCTCTATGCTTAACCAGCCGGTTTGCTGTAACAGGGCCAACCCCGAGGTCACCACGGCCGGGCTGGTCGCCAGCTGGCTGGCCATGGTGGCAAGCGCCATGGCACCCGAAAGCCCTTTGAGCTGTGTTTGCACCACGCGTGCAATCAGCCGCAACATGTCTTCAGGCGACGGGCACAGAGGCATGGCCATGGTGGAGCCAGCCGATGATGACGACGACGAAGCCTCTACCTGATACTTGCCCCCCACCCAATGCACCGTCTGCGGCTGCGTGGCGCTTAAAATGAAGGCCAAAGCGCTTTCGTCGGGCGGTAAGTCCCACATAATCAGGGTGCTGACCGCCCGCAAGTTGTCACGGCTCATCAGCATGGCCTCATGCCACACGGGTATCGTGGGCAGTCGCCCTTCGTGATACACCGCGCAATCCGCATCTGTGAGCCCGGGTAATATCATGTCGCGCACAAACTCACTGACACGGTCACGCCCGCGATGATCCACCCAAATAACACCGGATGCCGTGGGGAGGGTTTCAGGTTTTTGCATTGCAATGGCAGAGGGCGCTTTTGTGTCGTTAGGCGCCGCATCACCTTCCCCGTCTAATCGTGCGTCATCGCCCAGGCAAGCCTCCAGCCGGCTGGTGGCTTTTGCCCCTTTAACGATGGCCTGAAGGCGGGTTTGGCCATTAAAGGTGTTGCGATCCAGGCTGACCACAAAGCAGTACGGCTGATTGGGGGTATAGGCTGCTGCTTGCCCGGCGCCCCACTCCAGGGCTTCAAGGGGGGGCGTTTGTCCGGAGCCCTTCAGCGGGGATAACAGCAGTTTGCGGTGCTTGCCTTCTGCGCCAAGGGTGCGCTGCTGAGCCACCTTGACCCCTTCCAGGCCCAGTAATACCGGCGGGTTCTTGGGACCAAACGGGGCGAGGCGATCAATTAAATCCAGCAAATGAAGGCTGACCTGCTCGGGGCGCACCGCCACATCCAGCTGAATCAGAGGGCGCATCATGGCATCGCTAATGACCTGCTGGCAGTGCGCGTGCAGGGTGGCCTTAAACGCCGAAAGATTCGATAGCTTCAGATAAAACCCGCCGGCACCGGCATGGCCGCCAAATTGCGTTAACGCCTCTTGCGCCGCTTCCAGCGCCTGCACCACGCTAAAGCCATCCAGCCCGCGCGCGGAGCCGCGAACATCGCCCGTTGTTTCGTTGACGACATATAAAAACGCCGGCACGTGATACTTTTCAACCAGGCGTGAGCACACAATACCAATAATGCCCGGCTCCCAGTGGCCGGTGCCAATAATGACCGCCCGCTGCTGACCTAAGCCTCCCTGTTGATTGAGGATTTGTTGGGCTTCAAGAAAGGTTTCTTCACACAGCTGCTGTCGCCGCCGGTTGAGCGCTTCAAACCGCATGGCCAGCGCTTCAGCCTCGGATTTATTGCGCGTGGTCAGCAAGGTGACTCCTTCGGTGGCGTTGCTCAGTCGCCCCAGGGCGTTGAGTCGAGGCCCGATGGTAAACCCGATGGTCTCGGTATTGAGAGGCGCCTCTTCAGATACTGTTGCTTGCGCCAGAATGGCCGCAAAACCGGTGCGCTCTCGCGTGGAAAGTTGCTGGATGCCCGCCCAGACAATCCACCGATTGTCATCTACCAGCGGGACAATGTCGGCTACCGTTCCTGTTGCCGCTAAATCCAGCAGCCGGCGCACGGCAGGCTCTGCCTCTGTTTTGGGTAAGCGCTGGCACAGTAATACTTCCATCAGTTTGAAGGCTGTCCCTGCCCCGCAACAATAATAGAGGGGGTGATCACTTGGTAAGCGTTGTGGATTCACATTGGCAATGGCAGGGGGTAAATTTTCTGGCAAATAGTGGTGATCGGTCACGATGGTATCAACGCCAAGCCCTTTTAGCAGGCTGATTTCGTTGAAGTTTGTAATGCCGGTATCTGTTGTAATAACCAATTTCAACTGCCGGGTACTCACCAGCCGGCACAGTGCCGCCGCATTCAGGCCATGGCCTTCTTTGACTCGGTCGGGGATGTAATGGCTCACTTTAGCCCCCAGCGTGGTTAACCCCTCTACGAGAATGGAGGCACCTGTGAGCCCATCTACATCAAAATCACCGTAGACCAGAATGGGCTCTTTCAGATCAATGGCGCGCGCCATGCGAGCCAAGGCCTGCTCGGCATCGGGCAATTCAAGACCACTGGTGGGCGTGTAGGCTTCAAGGTTCAAAAAACGCTCAATGGCCTCAGGCGTTTTTAATCCGCGCTGCAGCAGCAGCTTGGCAATAATCGGGGAGCCATTGCATGCAGCCAGTATCTGAGCCGACGGTTCGCCTGCTTGGCCGCGTAATTTCCACCGCGTCAGAGATGTCATCATATGAAGCCACCGGATCAAACCAAAAGAAAAATAAAAGTGATTTAAAACGTATGTGATTTAAATTGTTCGATAACCTTCGTTATTTTAGCCCCTTTTGCGCAAAATAGTAGCATCACCACCAGCATCGCCATGATTGGGGTCTGGGTCAGAATTTTTGAATGGTTATTTGGCATAAAATTTGAGCCATAATAACAAAGCACGTTATACATTTTGTTCTCCGTTTTGCCATTGCTGTTTTGGGTTATTGATGATGTCACATCCTGAGTTTTCTGACCGTTTGCCCTTTATCAAAATGCACGGTTTGGGCAACGATTTTGTTATGCTTGATGCCAAGCATCTCTCTGGTCTTGACGCCCGGCATCTTCCTAATGTGGATGAGCAGGTGTTATCGGCCCTGACACGCCAGATGTGTGATCGACATCGAGGGGTTGGCGCTGATGGCTTGATTGTTGCGGCCCCGCCAACCGATGCCAGCCGTTTTGATAGCCGCTTTATTTACTTTAATGCCAATGGCGAACAAGCCGAAATGTGTGGCAACGGCATTCGGTGTTTTGCCTTGTTTGTTCACAAACTGGGTCTGGTGAGCCGCAATAAATTTCGTGTTGAAACCTTGGCCGGGCTGATTGAGCCTGAGATTCTATCTTGCACTGCAACCGATGCCAACGTGCGGGTTAACATGGGGCCTCCGCGTTTAACACCTTCCTTGGTGCCCTTTATAATGGACGCTCTTGATGATGCCCGCCCTGCCCTAAATGTAGACATGCGCCTTCATGGGCAGAGTTTTCCAATTAACGCGGTGAGTATGGGGAACCCGCATGCTGTTATCTTTCAAGACAGCGTCTCAGATGGCCCCTTGGATCCGGCTGTCTTTGGCCCGCTGTTGGAGGTTCATCCTGCATTTACGGCTCGCACCAATGTAGAGTTTGTGACCATAAAACCTGCTCAGGCCAATGAACCCCTCTGTCTTGAAACCATTGTGTGGGAACGCGGCTGTGGTTTTACCCAGGCCTGTGGGACAGGTGCCTGTGCTGTGGCGGTTGCGGCAATCTTGACAGAACGCGTGCCGGCGGGCGCCCCTGTGCAGGTGGGATTACCAGGCGGCCGGCTTGACATTTTATGGTCAGGCCACCCGCAAGAGCCGGTATGGATGACCGGACCAGCGCAGATAGCGTTTGAAGGTGTCTGGACCCTTAATGCCAGATAAAAAAACCAAAATCAACGTCTCTAGCCGGGTAAACCGATATCCTTAATTGATTTTTCAGCTAAAAATGCTTCTAGTTTTTCAAGCCCCTTCTCAAATGCCAGGGCACGGTGGCTGATAAGGGTTTTGACGCCTCCGGGAAGCTGTGCAACGGTTAACCCTTGGTAGACAGGCCTAGCCAGTGGTGTCTGGCATGGGCAGACAATCGGGTCATAACCAAAGCCACCCTCGCCCATGGCCTCCGCCATGGAGCGCACCACGGTTAACGGCCATCGGCCTTCAGTTTGAATAATATGCCCTGAGGCTGGGTGATACAGTACCAAAGCCGTCACAAATGACGCCGCTCGATGTTCAATGTTCTCCATTAATTTGAGGATGGCGGCATTGCGGTGCGCTTGCACGATGGCTTCTGTGGGCTCAACACCTAAAAGTTTTTGCCGTAAGGCGGGCGTCAGCCAACGCTGGCTTCGAACACCCGGAAATGGATGGAGGCCTTCAAGACCCGCCAATGCATCGACGATAAGCCCAGTATCTTCTGCAAGTACCCAGTCACTTCCCTCATTGGCAGGGGTTGATTGCGCCTTGATGATGGCATTATCCAGAAACGTTTCACCGCTCTCATCCACCTCACTGAGTTTGTGGGCTGACTCCAGAGCAAACGTGAGCCGATTTTTAAAACGATCGTTCACTTTTTGAGTAAGACTGGCTTTTAGTTCGGCTAATTTGTGGGCGTTGCCCGTAGCCACGGTAATGGTAATGGTCGGAGGGTCTACATGAATGGTCATAGCACGTAATTTAGGTCAAATACTATGAAACGGTTTCAGGGTGATATGATAAATTTCTTTCTCTTTGTCAATAATACCGTATGCCAGTGTCATCCGATCATTCAACAGATTATTCAGCGTCTTGCATGTCAGTGGCCTTCATTTGTCATGATGGACAACTTTATGGGGCTCAAAAAAGTCTCTTAGAGCTTCTGCAGGCTTTAAAAGATTACCCCGTTGACGCTTGCCTCTGTCTTGCGCGTACACAGACCCCACTGATTAATGAGCTGGAACAAATGCCTCACGTGCAGGTCGCTTATCATCAGCGCGTGCCATGGTTTCAGCACGATAAGCTGCCTTGGCCGCAACGTGCTATTCGACTCTTGAGCCTGGCGGGCAATGTGTTGTTTCGCCTGCCAAAGCTGCTTGAAATCCTGAGGCGGCATCAGACGCAGCTGATTCATACCAATAGCGTGGTTTCTCTAGAGGGGGCGCTGGCAGCTCGATTATTGAACATCCCGCACGTTTGGCACTGTCGTGAGCTTTTTATCCCGCAAAATCCCAAGCTTGTGCCTTTGCTCGGGAAACGTTTCACGCGTTGGTTGATACCCCGCTTGAGTGATCGTGTGGTGTGCATCAGCGAGGCGGTGCGGCAACAGTTTTTACCCTTGCCGCCGCATTTGGCCAAAAAACTGGTGGTCATTGATAATCCGGTTGCCCTGATGGATGTGCAAAACAGTCACAAGAAAAATCCCTACACATCTGAAATTTGCCGACTGGGCTACGTTGGGCGAATGTCGTCAGGCAAACGCTTTCTGGATCTCCTTGAGGCTTTGGCGATAGTCTTAAACGCAGGCCAAACCCGATGGAAACTCACGGTTGCTGGAACTTTTGCCGATGCGGCCTACGAAGCACTCATTAAAGCGCGCGTGGCGGAATTGGGTTTGGATGATTATATTGACTGGCTGGGATTTGTGTATCCCTCAGCGCGGGTCTTTGAGCAACTGGATGTGTTGGTGTTGACCAGTGCCAATGAAGCCTTTGGACGGGTCTTGGTTGAAGCCATGCGCGCCGCTGTGCCCTGTATTGCGACCAACTCTGGCGGGGTTGTTGAAGTGATTTCTCATGACGAAACCGGTTGGCTTTATCAATCAGGTGATGTGGCGCAATTGGCAGCGCTGCTTCAAACAGTGATTTCATCACCGCAGGTGCGCGCGCACATGGCAAGCCGTGCCAAAGCACTGGTGGATAATCGTTTTCTGCCCACCCAGCATGCCGAATCTGTTTTAGCGCTTTATCAGGCGTTGTTGCCGTCAGGCTCAAGGGCGGCTCATCGATTTCATAAACCCCACCGCTCTCAAGTGCGTGGATCAGGGTGGTCAGCCGTTCTGCCCCATTTGGCGTTATTGACGGTCGCTCTCACCTTTGGGGCGTTTCCGATGGTCGTCAAGCTCTTGCTGCCTGCGCTGCCAGAGTGGCCGCTTGGTATGTGGCGCTTGATTCTGCCGGGTCTTTTGATGATTGCCATTGAACGCCTCTGGATTAAAACCCCCATTGCGCGTTGGCAAGAGAGCGCACAAATGATGGGTCTGGGCATGGTGGGGATGTTTTTTGTCCAGTTGGCCTCCGTGTTTGGCGTTAAATATACCAGCACGTTTCACGCCAGCCTACTGATGGCGACCATTCCGCTGTTTACGCTAGCCTTGGGCTTTATCCAAAAAAATCAAGGCGATGCTTCCAAAGCCATTCCTCAGAAGGTGCTGGGCATGGTGCTCGGATTCTCTGGAGTGGTGCTGATGCTCAGTGGCAGTGCTTCGGGTAAAAACGGCCTGCCTGAGACGTTTTTATTGGGTGATTTTTTATTAATGCTCAATGCCATTGCGTTTGCGTGGTTTTTAATTCAAAACAAACCGTTTTTGAAAAAATACCCGCCGTTTACTGTAACAGCCTATTGTTATGCAGGTGCCGTGCTGGCCACCGTGATGTTGTCTTTGGGCGGATCCCTCAATTTGTGGCCCGTACCCGGAGTTTTCGAGTTGATGCAGTCGCTTAAGACGCTATCGTGGGTTGACTGGGGCTGGCTGATGTATCTGGTGTTTCCGGCCAGTATTATGAACTATACATTGACCAATTATGCCCTCAAGCGCACCTCGGCAGATGTGGTGTCGGCCTATGTGTTTGTGCAGCCGGTGGTGGCCGCTGTGTTGGGATTTTTAGTACTTCAGGAGCCGATTACCGCATTGATGATGACCTCTGGGGTAATGGTGGGCATGGGGTTGATGCTGGTGTGCGGCTTGTGGCCTTTAAAACGTAACGATT
>JAYKJM010000036.1:0-7152 GCA_035285385.1 Vampirovibrionales bacterium | reverse complement strand
CCGCATTGACTTTGACGACCTTTGCCATGGCAGGGTAATGATGGGGTAAGTTTGGCCCCGCAATGCCGATATAAACCAGTCCGACAGGTTTATCCGCTGTCGAGCCATCTGGGCCTGCAATGCCTGTAAGGGATAAGCCGAAGGTGGCGCCTGTTATTTTCTGAACACCCACAGCCATCGCTATTGCGGCTTCGGCACTGACGGCGCCATAGCGCGCCAGAAGCGCTTCTTCGACACCTAAAATATCGGATTTGGCACGATTGCTGTAGGTCACCACATTGTAAGAAACGTAGGCCGAGCTTCCTGAAACATCTGTCAGTCGGCTGCTGAGCAGTCCCCCTGTGCAAGATTCAGCAACGGCCACGGTGGCTGATTTTTGGCGTAAAAGATGCCCCACCATTTGCTCAAGAGAGTGATGCCCCTCTCCAATACAATAGCCGCCAACACGTCGAAGCACTTCTGACTTGAGCGGTGCTAGTATTTTTAAGCCAGCATCAACGGAGGTGGCCTTGACGGCTAACCGGATGCGAATTTGACCCTGCCCCACATAAGGCGCCACAGAGGGAGACTCTTGCGCCATTAAATCTGTCAGCTGTTGCGCCAGCTGGGATTCTCCAATACCCACAAACCAGAGATCCTGGCTGACCAAAGGCATTGAAGGCTCTGCCTGCTCTTGCTGAAGGGCTTTTAAGTGGGCAGCTACGGCAGGCCACATGGCAAACAACTCTTTGGGTACCCCGGGAAACGTCGCAATAAAGCCGGGCTTACCAAGCGACGTGGATACATCCCACCACATACCAGGAGCAGTCCCCAAAGGGTTTTCAACCGGATGTGCACCATCGGGCAAGAGGGCTTGTTTACGATTGGTTTGAGGAAACGATTGATCCCGCCGCTCAAAGTATGCCCGAATCTGCTTCTCAAGGGCAGGATGATGCACCATCCTGGCCTGAAAACACTCGGCCAGAGTCGCCACCGTTAAATCATCATCTGTGGGGCCGAGCCCGCCTGTGGTCATTAGCACCGTACTGCGCGCCAGCGCCTCTTTGACACAGGCAATGATTCGGGCTGGATTATCGCCAACCGTTTGATGATGATAGACATCGATGCCCAATGCGGCTAACTCTCGAGAAATCCACGCTGCATTGGAATTAATGGTCTCTCCAAGTAACAGCTCGGTGCCAATGGCCAAAATTTCAGCCCGCATCGGGGATGCTTCCTTTCATGTGCAATGCGTTGGTATCGTTATTTGAGTCTGAGCCGGTGTTAGGCAAATTGTCTGAAAATATTATCCATACAAGTTTGGGGTAATGTGACCCCTGTCCAGTGGGTAAACGCCAGCGCGCCTTGATGAAGCAGCATTCCCAATCCATCCAGCGTGGCATAGCCCTGGGCTTGTGCAAGTTTTAAAAACTGGGTTGGGTGGGGTTTATAAATCAAATCAATGACCCATGCGCTGTCAGGTAAGCTCCTGATTTGAGACAGGGTGAGCGGCATGGCTAGCAAATCACCCGACATGCCCACAGGGGTTGTGTTGATAATGGCGCCACATTGCGAGCCATCAAATGCCTGGTAGGGCAGAAGGCTGATTTTGGGTGGATTCTCTGAAAGCAAAGCGGCGCAAGCGTTTAGGACGGCTCTGGTTTGCGCTGCCTGATCAAGATTTCGCGCAACCAAAACTAAAGACTGGGCGCCACCGCGTATCATCGCAGCCCCCACCGCGCGAGCAGCCCCGCCAGCTCCAAGCAGAATAACCTTACTACCCACAATGTTTTGTTGCAGTGAGGGTGGCAAGCTATCCCAAAATCCATCACAATCCGTATTGAAGCCTTGTAAACCTTTGGAAGAAATCACAACTGTATTGACAGCGCCAATGGCTTTGGCAAGTGGGTCTATCTCGTCCAAAAGTGGCATTATGCGGGTTTTATAGGGAATTGTGACATTAAAGCCATCAATGGCGTGTTGTTTTAATGTTTTTATCATCTCCGGCAAGTCTTCTGGCACAGTATCCCAAACCTCATAAATGCCTGAGAGACCCGCTTGTTTTAAAAAAGCCGTTTGCAATTGGGGTGAAAGTGTATGGCCCAAGGGATGCCCAATAATTCCGAGGTGATAGGTTTTTGAAGTCATCACAAAGCGTTTCAGCTGACAGCGTTGGTATAAACGTCAACCCGCGAGAGTTTTTCGAGTGCTTCAGGCCAGGATGGCAATTGATCACTCTGCCAGCGGGCTGTTTGACCTTCTTTTAGCATCAGCGGGGCAAGCTTCATCGCTAGAAGATGAAGCCCTTTATTGCGAAACGACAGCATGGAAGGCGCATTGTCCCATGCAGACAGTGTCATCCAAGAACCATCCGCTGTGTGATGAAATTTCAACAGCTTGAGCGTGGGTCGAAAAAACAGTAATAAACGCATCAGAACAGAGAGCAAGATGAAGGGTAGTACCCAAGCCCAATGGTTCAGTTTTATAGATGTAGCAATAATAATCATAAAATCGAAGTGTAACAGAAACTATCTTGAGTTGAAATTTATGGGGGGTTTGCGCCAAGATATCATTTAACGCGTGGGCGGTTGGCGCAGTTGGTAGCGCACCACATTGACATTGTGGGGGTCACGTGTTCGAGTCACGTACCGCCCACCATTTTTTCAAGAGAGCAAGAGATAACCAGCAAGCGATCGTGAGTTTCAGCGCTATCGCTTATTAGCATAACCAACTGTCCATGGCATCATTTAGAAGACGACTAGGAAATGGTTTTGGTCTTCAAAAATCTAAAGAAAATCCTAAATAATCTAAAAATTTATCAAATGGAGGTCAATGAGGGGCAATTTTTAATGTCGGCTGTTTTTTATTGATGTATCACACTGACTTACTCTGACAACCTCCAGTTAAACTTTATCTGATTATCATCAGCTGACTTGTGGGACGTCACAGCGCGGATTAGAAAATCCACAAATCCGTGTTCGACATCAAAAAAACAGGCTATCAAGCCACTAGCACTGAAAAATAAGCACAATAGACGGCTTTACGATAGTCAACCCAGATAAACTCAACTAAATTCAACCCGGCATCAGGGGCTTTCATATTTAATGGGGAATACAGGAAAGGACACCACGACCATGTTACATTGGCTACAAACACTCAATCACCAAAGCGACGATGATATTACCGACAGCGTGGCTCAGTTTCGGGGACAAACGTCCCCCATGTTCAAGCAGTTGCTCAAGCCTGCGCTTGCCATTCTGAATCAACCGGATCAAAGCGAAGATGAATTTCTGGGTGCCCAGTTTGTCTTAATGGCAAACGGTCTGCTTTAAAAAATCGATATCCAGCCTGATGATTGCCTTCAGGCTGGATGATTTTTTTATGGCAAAACCCAAACAATGAGGGCGGCAAAACGCGGGCTTTATCTTTAGTTTCGACTATTCTTCTGGTTCAATAATGCCATGAGCCCCGTTGAGCCCACTGTGACGTGTCCACCCTTTATTGATACCCATTGTCACCTCGATTACCTCGTGGATGGCTTACTTGCGGAGGCCAAACCCGCCGCAGGGCCAACTGACGCCGCATCCATTCTTTCTCGCGCCATGCAAGCAGGCATTGTCGCTTTGATTAATCCGGCGACAGAGCCAGAGAGATTTCCAAGAGTCTGTCAGATGGCAGAGGCTCATGACAACGTCTGGATGGCATTGGCGATTCATCCTACCGATGTTCAACACGTCGCCGGACTCACCGCAGAAAATGCGCACGATGTGATTGCAGAAATGCTTTTGCCCTATCTGAGCCATCCCAAACTGGTGGCACTGGGTGAAACCGGCCTAGATTATTACCACCTGGATACGCCTGACATTAAAACCCTCCAAAAAGCATGTTTTCGGGCGTTTTTAACACTCTCAAAAACGTACGGCCTGCCTGTCATTATTCATGACCGTGAGGCGCATGATGATGTGGCCTCGTTGGTGGCCGAAGTGCTGGGACCCTATGATCCACAAATGCCGCCGCGTGGCGTGATGCATTGCTTTAGTGGAGATGAGGATTTTGCAGCGCGGATGGTAGCCTTGGGGTTTTGCATCAGCTTTGCGGGTAATTTAACCTTTAAAAAAGCCCAGCCTTTGCGCGATGCCGCCTTAAGTGTGCCTCTAAACTGGCTGCTGGTTGAAACGGATGCGCCTTTTTTGAGCCCTGAGCCATGGCGCGGGTTACTGAACGAGCCTGCGCGAACCGTTCGGGTTGCGACAATGCTGGCGGATCTTAAACAACTTTCGCTTGAAACGCTGAGTCAGGTAACACTTGCCAACACCCAGCGTGTATTTGCCAGAATGCACCTTGCCCAGCGGTCTTGATTGGTTGTTTGGCATAATGCAAAGCATCAGACACGCATTGGGAGGCTACTTTGGCATGTCTGAAAAGTCTCAATAATCACAGCACAACGGCAACCCAAGGAGGCAGATACGGCAAATGATGCTCGCCAACACGCTCCCCTGGCACCAGCACCGCAATGCCTGGTGGGCAATGCACAATGGTTTCCTGAGATACCCGCCCCACAGCCTGGGATTTTGGGAGTCGGCACCCGTCTGCAAAAAACGCATCGCGAATAGACATGGCCATATCGGGTGGCTCAACCGGCGTCATTGCGTTGTCAAAAGCCGAAAACAGAGGCGCCACATCAGAAGCCAAGATCGCTTCTGCATGCTTGAAGGCCTCAATCAATCCACGCCAATCGGCCTGCATGTGACCCACGCCTGCAGCATAGAGTGCCCCATGTGGGCTCACCCGCTCATAGGCTAAGCCTAATGTGGTCTCAAGCCAAGGCCCCCATTGCTCTGCGGACAGTTGTGGATGAGACACATACAGTCTGCTAACATCCTGCTGAATACAGCCAGAGTGATTTGGCAGCGTAAACACTTGAAATTGCGTCAAAACTTGCGCCAATACCGCTCGGGTTTGGCATGCTAATTCAAAGAGACGTTTGCGAGCCGCACAAGCGGGCTCACTACGATGCCAGGCTAAAGCCGCATCCAGGCTGCTGAGCAATAAATAACTAGGACTGGTAGACTGCAGCTGATTCAGTGCCTGCTGTACCCTCTGAGGGGATAACCTTGAGCCATGGGGCAAGTGCAGCAAACCCGTCTGGGTCAAACTACCCAAGCCCTTGTGCGCGGCATGAATCACCGCATCCGCCTCGACCCGGCAGGCAGACTTTGGCCATAGCCCCTCATTATCATCAAGCGAGAACAGGCTGCCATGCGCTTCATCTACCATTAAAAACCGTCCTGAAGCCTTACAAATTTTGGCTAAATCTGCAACGGGGCTTGCAATGCCCTCGTAGGTTGGCGAGGTTACAATCACCCCGCAAATATCGGGCTGAGAGTGGAAGGCTTGCATCAGCGTTTCTGCCGACAATTCGCCCCAAAGGCCAACCTCTGGATGATAGGCAGGTAACACCCAAACGGGCTCTGCACCGCTCATCAGCAAGCCTGAAATCACGGCTCGATGGGCATTTCTGGCAACCAGCACCCGATCCCCAGGCTTCAGCAAAACGCTCATCGCCGCCTGAAGCGCCGCGCTGGCACCGTTGACACTAAAAAATGTGTGCGCTACTCCAAACTGACTTGCGGCCATGGCCTGAGACACGGCCAGACAGCCAGTAGGCTCACTCAAGACATCCACATCGTCAATTTCGCTGACGTCGTAGTAAAATGCTTCGCTGCTCAAACCGATGGGCGGCGGGCTCATCAGGCAGCGACCCGCATGGCCTGGCACATGAAAACGCAGGCGAGCCTTGGCTCGGGTGACCTGAAGCACCTCGGTGAGTGGGTCTTTCATCTCAGATGGCAAATCAAAGCGCCATTTATTAAGAAGGCATTACCGACGGAGGACGATTGGCCGCAAGCGCACGAATATAGCGAATGCTGCTGACAAAAAGTGCCAAGCCAATACCCAATCCAACGCCACCACGTGCCAACACCGGAATCGCATCCAGAAGGTTCAGGACAAGGCTCAAGCCGATCATCACGGCAATGAGAATCCAGCTGCGCAGTTCATACACCTGACGCATGGGCAATGGCTCGGTAACCGCCTGCAAGCGGGCAATATTTCGGCTGGCCGCCTTGGATAACACCGTAGCACCCTTGGCCACTCCAATCAGAACGGCACCGGCCACCACGGCCATCATCACCATGAGGGAGGTTTCTGGCCACACGCTGACCAAGCGCTGAGAAGCAATGACCATCAGCGACACGCCACCCATCATCCACAAAAGCCCCGCCATGGTGAGTAATCCCCGAACCGAGAGCTTCACGGGTACCAACCAGATGGCGGCAAAGGTCAAGAGCATAACGCTGTAACGCGGCAGCAAGGTCAACGAGGCATCAAGAGGCATAGGGGGAATCATCTTTCTGACTTAAATGAAGAGAAATTGCACAAGGGAGTGGTTAATCCCCCTTAAATTAAAAATTTAAAAACTACTTTCTTATCATAGCATCATCTTTCGTGCTGAAAAAACGTTTAAGTTATGAACTAAGAAGCCTTAGCGTATTAATAAGAAAAAGGCCGCTCAATGGCGGCCGTGGTTGGTTGGATTTCCCCCTCGAGATCGTTTAGAAAATTGCTTGGAAATTGAAAAATCTTAAAAACTAGTATGACTCCTCTATCGCCCTCAGATGGTCAATCGATAGTCGTATCTTTATTTTTGACAACGATCCATTGCTGCCCAGTTGTCCACTTGGGATTACATATGGTTGTGGGTGGATGATTTGATAAAAGCACTTTGCTGCGCGATATTTCACCAGCCGAGCCTGCAACGCAATGTATGTGTCATCGGCCGATGGCGGTGAACCCCTGCCCTAACGGTGATAAAAAATAACCTAGCCTATGCCATTGTGCCTGATGATCCTGCCCGTGGTGATATTTGTTTATAAAATTGAAACTATCAACAAATATCGGTATTGGTTTGCTTGGCTTCAAGTGGTCTGTTCAAAACTAAAAATATTTTCATATTGCCTTACGACACGGGGCTTGGCTTTCTGATTGGTTTGATGGGGTGTCGAAGGCGGTTTGCATTTGGCTTACATAAGCATAAAACCCAAAGGATGAGAGATGATGCCTAGTTTGTGAACATTTTATAAAGATTGTTTTTATTTTTAATGCTCTGATTTA
>JAYKJM010000035.1:0-13567 GCA_035285385.1 Vampirovibrionales bacterium | reverse complement strand
TAAAGGGGAGTTTGTTGCAAATGTTGCAGGATATTTTTTAGACGTTTGCGCCGACGACGACACAACCATCTGCGCATCAAGCTTTTGGAGGCGTTTTTCAGAAAATTGTTCAAGAGGTTTTCTGGGGCTCGCATTGGCATGCTGAGCGACATCGCTCATCAGGCTGGCTTCGTCCAGACCGCAATACTTGGCATAAAAACCAATGTATTCAGCCTGCATAATTCGATTGGGCAAATTAGCCAAAATTGGCACCAGACGATGAGCCGCCTCAAGTCGCATTTGCATCGCATCAGCAGCGTTCACACCATTCTCTCCAAAAGAAAGCCCTTGCAAGGCATGATCACACTTAAAGCGAACCGCATCCTGAGCGGATTCTAGAACCGATTCCCATAAAGTTTGAGCTTCCTCAGGCGACGGAGCATGACGCAAGAGATCATCTGGATCTTTTGCCCCTGTCTGTGGCGGCATTCTTAAAATTTTAAGTGCCAAACGCGCTCCAGACGCCTGATACTGACCCACTAAGGCATCCAGGCGCTGAATGGCATTTAAAGCCGCCTGGTAGCCAGCCTGATCGGAATCAAATGCCAGATAAATGGTCTCCGCTCCTGCCCGTTGTAACAACTTGGCCTGCTGCTCAGTTAAAGCGGTGCCACAGCTAGCCACACAGGCCGCAATACCCTGTCGATGAGCAGTCAGTACATCAAAATAGCCCTCCATCACCACGGCCGACTTCTGCTCGGCAATCGCCGCACGCGCCCAGGAAAATCCGAAAAGGACATTACTTTTTTGGTACAAGCGCGTTTCAGGAGAGTTGATATACTTGGGCATGCCATTTGGGTCTTCTGCCGCGGCAATGGCACGCGCGCCAAAGGCCACAACCCGATTTTGAGCATCCGCAATTGGGATCATGATCCGGTGACGAAAACGATCAAAATAGCGGGTATTGCCGGTTGCTTCATCTGTTTTTTCAATCAGAAGGCCGGCTTCAACCAGCGCCTTGGGTAAATGTTGAACGTGACTGAATTCACCTGAGCGTTGAATAAACTGCATCAGACCCTGCCAGGCGTTTGGAGCATAACCCAGCTGAGCCTCTTGCCAAAAAACCTCCGAGAATTGTCTGTTTTGCAACAAAGCCTTGGCCTCTTCTGCCAAAGGGCTTTGCAAAGACTGTTGAAAATAATCCAGCGCAGCCGCATTCAGCGCAAGTAACAGCGAGCGGTTGATCCCATCTTGATCGCTTAGAGGCTCTCGCTCTTCAACCTCAAGCCCCAGGGCATCTGCCGCCTCACGAATCAGCTCTGGATAAGACTTGCGCTCTATTTTCATTAAAAAACTAATAGCATCGCCCGCCTCACCGCAGCCAAAGCACTTGAACAATCCTTTGTCTGCCGCCACGCTGAAAGAGGGTGTTTTTTCCTTATGAAAAGGACAAACGCCCCAGTGGTTTCGGCCTTGTCGCTTCAGCGTCACGTGGCGCGAGACGGCCTCCACAATGTCTAACTGCGCCTTGACCAAAGCCGCGGCTTGCGAGAAAGAGACTCGTCGACCAAGTTGACCCGACATATCAGACAATCCCTATCTAGAATCGAAATCTCATTCTATTGAAGTGCCTGCAATAACGAGTGTCAAAAATATTTTGTGCCACTGATTTTTACGGCAATCTTAACAAGACAACATCGAACAAAAAAGCTCAGAACATTATGCTCAGTCACGCGTTGCGCTATCTATATTGCTTCGTAAATAAGATAACTTGTAAAGGCCATAGCGCCATAGCAATGATTTCAAACAGACAGATAACCCCCTATGGATCATCACCCTGAATCATTGACCACGCATGCTTGCATTGTCATCTTAGCACTAACCTTTGCGCAACGCGCCATGGCGGCAACGACGATTCTTAAAATTAAACTTCTCGAAAAAAAGAGAGTGCCTCTAGGCACTCAAACTGGCAAGAGAGATCTTTTAAGCCTGTCTTGTGGCATAATGTTGACTTTAGTTCATGTTACTTCAATCTGTCTTGTACAAGATTTCGAAACAATTCAGAATAAAAATTCTCTGCATTCTAAAAATCATCTCACACATCACAACTCCACGAGGCGCGATGTCTATGTTCTCGAATTTCTCTGGGTTCTCGAATGTCTCTACTCTCTTCTCTTTAAGCTACATCACAATGCCTCGAAACCTAGTCCCCCCCCCTACAAGCAGACGGCCTCTTGTGGCACTCAGCCTTTCTGTAGGCTTGTTTAGCCTGCTTCAAGGCATAATGGGTACACCAGCTCATGCCCTGTTTGGCGTTGGCGAGCATAAATCGGCTCAAGACATCATTAAGGAGCCCACCTCTGCGGTGGTTATTCAGGATGATTTAGCCCCAATTGCCGTTTTACCTCAGACGTCACTGCCTTTAACGCCTTCAAAAGAGACCAGAGAAGCCTCAAGTTCTGAGCCATCAAGTGATCAGGATGGCATGATGACGCCAGCAAAGCCCATTCAGGTTAGAGCTGTTGTTGATATTGACAGTAAAACCCTAACTTACGATGAAAAACGCGATGTTTTTGTGGCCAGAGGAGATGCCAATAGTCAGGTTCACGTTTTGGTAAGTGAGCAAAACAGTGAATTGATTGCTGATGAGGTCACCTACGATAAAAAATCCCAACAAATGATTGCCCGCGGCCATGTCATTATCTTGAGAAATGGCACCCGTACGGATGGCACGTTTGCTCGCATTGACTTGTCGCGCAAATCAGCCCTCATCCAGAAACCTGTGACCGCCCTGGAAGCCGTCCGTGTGACCGCGCAAAAATCCTACATCAGCCAAGATTATTATGAGCTCAACAACGGGCGCCTCATTATTGATGGCATGATGATGGCCAATATTCAAAACAACAGCCGGATGAATCAAGCCAGCCCGTCAAAAATGCCACCCAACCCCTCCGCGTCGACAACAACGTCAATGTCTGAATATGCCGACCCGTTTGTAGACCCCGCAGGCTTTTACAAGGCGGCAGCCAAGCCATTTGAACAACCCAGTCTGTTAAGCATGTTTGACCGCAAGCCACAACCCTTGGCTAGCGAAGTTCTGGATTTATCTGAGCCTCAAATTGAGGAGAAATCGTCTTTTTCATTGCGTGCCAAAGACATTGATGTCTATCAAGATGAAGATGGCTACAACAAGATTGTTGCCAAATGGCCATCCTTGATGTTCCGCAAGTTTCGTCTTGCCACCGCCTACAGTACCGATTTTTCCGTTAACACCAAAGCAGAAACTACTGAATATCTAGGCCCAGACATTGGCTATAATCCAAACTTAGGCGGCTTGTATGCAGGCCCCGGCTTTGATTTCAGACTTCTCAATGGTGTGGCACGCGTATCGCCCATTATAAGCTACGGTCAAGCCGTACAACGCACGAACGGGGGTAAAACACTAAAAGATCAAAATAATGCCTTTGGAATTGGACTGGCCTCGCACTTTCGCTCCAAAAAAAGCCTGCTAGATGTCCTTTACAGCAGCAGTTCACAGCAAGTGGTTGCCTTCGCTGAGCATCGCATAACACCCAACACAAGGATGATGGCCTCACTCAATCAGAATTATTCCAACGGGTTCTTAGGAACCGAGCGCCCTGCCTATGCCGCTCAAATTACAGACAGGCGTAAACTGGCTTCTCTTGGAGCCTTTAATTTGGAGTCTTTCAGCACACTGGGCGCATTGAAAGATGACTATTTCCCTACAAACCGACAGCAGTTTTTCGTCAATGTTGATGACAATGCGTCTCCTCCCGTGGCGGGGCGAGCACAATTTCAAGTTCGACTGCGCAACAATCGCCCACTGCTACAAATGGGGCAGGTTTTTTCAATGGGTTTTGAGGCGCAAGGGCTTTTTTCGGCTTACAGCACAGCCGATTTTCGCTCAATTTTAAGAGGTGGCCCCACAGCTCAGGTCACCTTAGGGCCGCTGAACAGTCAGGTTCGTTATTTTGCATCAACCGTATCAGGGCAATCACCTTTTGCGTTTGACGCGTTTTATCAAGGCTCGCAAAACGTCAGCACCATCAATCAGGTTAAAATAACCGATTATTTAAGCGTTGGGCTTGCCAATAGTTTCAGCCTGACCAAAAACAACGCCCGCAATGACTTAATTGTCGGCAACGTTATTTATGCACTGGTGGGCCCAAAAGATGTGAAAGTGCGCTTGAGCTATGACATTATTAACCAGCGTACCTCAGCCATGATCAACTTTTTCCCCTCAAACAAGGACACCACGATTGATTTTGACTCGATGCACGTGTATCCCCAACAAACGTACGGATTACCACAAGGTCGTCAACTCTTCTAACCTGTCTTAATGGCTAAAAGGCAGACTCTGGGACTGTCAGACGTTCAAGCGTTCATATGCAAGAGCGCCCATACAATCCCTTGAGAAGGCCAATCATGCAGAGGGATCAGATCACTTGGAGACAACCCTCCTGACAAGGCACCAGAGCTTATTTTTTCGGATAAAATAGCGACCACACCGTCCGTATCGCCCCCACAGACAATAATTTTCAGCACTTCAGCAGGGTTTTGCCCTCTGGATGACACGGCAGCCTGCATCTGTAAGATCGCCTCTGTTAAAGCCCCAGACAAAAGCCAATATAGCCCGTTGGAACAACTCTCCTCGGTTGTTCTGGCTGGAAAATACTGTTGAGAAGGCATCTGCGAAACTACGGGTAGAATGTCAGACAAAGCGTTACGTAATCGTTCAACGCCTGGCAAAATACCGCCCAAAAGTAACTGGCAATGAGAGGAGGGCATGACAAACAGACAATCCATCGTGAGCGCCGTCCCCGCAGAAATAAGCACAAGAGCATCCTGTTGCGCGCCAAAAGTATGGCAAGCCGCCAAGGCACTTAACAGCCGATCAAGCCCTATTGTCACATCCTGGCTGTAACTAGTTGACACATCAAGACGCTGCAAACAACCCCTCAGATGGTTTTGATCAATGACAGACCAACCCAACCGTGGTGTCACATCAAGCTGCCCTAGTGCTTCACACAGTTCAGTGGGCGCTATCATCCGGGGATTCGTAACCGCAATCCCACCGCGAAAGGCTTGTCCCATCAGCAAATCAAACTGTGAAAACTCCGCCGCGAAAGACTGCGCGATTAGGCTTGCATAATCCTTAGCATTAAAAGCCTTCAGATCTGACCAATAGAGAACGCGCTCAGCGATAGGCTCAAAATATCTGCGCGGATATGGCGTGGGGCGATTGTCTTGAAGTTGGGGACGGTAGGCACGCCACTTGATAGACGTATTACCAGATTCAATCGTCCAGAACAGCAACGAAGAAGCGTTTTCTGGCAAGGTTTTGTATGAAGCCACCCGATTTTTTTTAACCTGATATACGAGGGTGTTGGGCTTGCGTTTTGGTAACCTGAACTTGCGTTGAGCTGGGCGCAACTCGAGATACCGGGGATAAACGACGCTTGGAGCGAAGCCCCTGGGAGGAGATAGACGGGGAGAACGGTATCACAGAGCGGCTTGCTTGAAGCATAAGTTCATAGGCAGGGGCTGAAACAAACCCTAGCAGCAGGGTTGCTATCGTGGAGACTTGCAGCACCCAGTTAAGGCTCAATGAAGACCCGTTGACATCAGAAGTTGGCAGCGCGTTCACCACGGCAGACGGCTCGGCAATCACCATCACACGTATCACATTAATGTAGTAATAAAGGGAAATCGTACTATTTAAAAGAGCGACCGCTAAAAGCCAGAAATACTGACTCCCTGCTTCTGCAACCGACTTAAAGAGGTAAAATTTAGCAAAAAAGCCAGCCGTTACGGGAATTCCTGCCAAAGACAATAATGCCAGGCTAAACATAAATACCAACCCTGGGCGCTTAGTAAATAGGCCTGCAAAATCAGAAATCTTTTCACTACCCATCCACGAAGACAGGAGCATCGCAGAAGCAAACGCACCCAAATTCATAAACAGATAAACACCCAAGTAAAACAGCAAACTTCCTAAACTGGCCTGGGAGGCAACGATAACTGCCAAAATCATGTAACCTGCATGTGCAATCGTGCTGTAGGCAAGCAAACGTTTAATACTTGTTTGCACCAAGGCAAGAACGTTACCAACCGTCATCGAGAGCACGGCAATGGCGATCAATGCTGGCAAGAGCGTGCCATGCAGTGGCATCATGACACCCGACAACAAGCGAACCGTTAACGCAAAGGCAGCCGTTTTGGATAAAACGGACAAAAAGGCGGTAACCGGCAGCGGGGCACCTTCATAAACATCCGGTGTCCACATATGAAACGGCGCAGCAGAAAGCTTAAAACCTAAGCCCGCAATGATTAGGGTTGCAGCAAAGGCCAACAACAATCCATAGGCTGCAGGATTTTGAACAACCTGCTGAAGGGTGACGCTAATATGGGCAAAATCTGTATGGCCGCCACTTAAACCATAAAGCAAAGCAAAACCCATCAACAAACAGGCCGAACTCACTCCACCATAAACAAGATATTTAAGACCTGCTTCTGCCGACCAGATATTCCCTCTGAGCGAGCTCACCAAGATATAGGAGGAAATACCAAGGGTTTCCAAAGCCACAAAAACGGTAATTAAATCTGAAGCACTGGCTAAAAACAGACCGCCTAACAAGGCGCTCAACAACGCGATGTAAAATTCTGCAGGCAGCACACCCTTTATTTGAGTCGCAAATTGACGAGACATCAAAATAAGGAGGAATCCCCCAAGCAGAAGAAGACCACGCACAATCAAGCCAAAAAGATCGGCCTGAAGCGCCCCGAAAAGTATGGGAGAACTTAACCAAGTGGCTTGACCTACAACCGAGTGCGGCCAATAAACCGCCTTGAACAAATAAACTAGCGATCCGCACGCTAATACCAAGGCCATTAAAGACACCCAAAAGGGCAAGTGACGGTTACTTTTATTAGCCGTTAAGCTGCTGATAAATAACCACAGTATACCGAGCAAGAGGGTAACTTCCGGGGCAATCAAATTGACGTTCTGATCCGCAATCCATTGCATGGCGGCAGTCGGCATCAGTGACGAGAACAAGGTCATAAAATACTATCCTATAGGTAAAATTTTACAGACGAATTAAGGCTGTGGATCTACCGATCGAAGATGGGAAAGCTGATGAGCATCTTGAGATAAGGCCTCAACTAAAGAACGCTCAACGGGTCTAGAAATCGTTAAGAGATCCTGATCATACTGACGGGTCAGCAAGGATGGGGCGAAACCAAAAACCAAAGCAAACAAAGACAATGTAGCCAGGACAAAGACTTCACCCCGATTGGCATCGGAAAGGGTCGCCCATCTATGGGCCAAAGCACCGCCGAAAACACGTTTAATCATCCAGAGCATGTAAGCCGCCCCAAGCACAACGCCAATCGCTGAAGCCGCGGTTACTGCCTGAATAGACCAGGGCAACGTTATTCCTGGCAGGACAATCTCGGCAAAAGCAGGGCTTAAAAACGCCCCATAAAAGACGAGCGTTTCTCCTGCAAAACTAATGAGAAGCGGCAAGCCTAAGCTGGCCATCGCGGTGAACAGAAAGAAATAGAACAACACAGGGGTTACCGCGCCAAAGCCGCCATACTCTGCAATGAGTCGTGTATGGGTTCGATTATAGAGCGTTCCCACACACATAAATAACGCCGCACTGACAATACCATGGCTAATCATGACAAAGGTGGCACCAGAGAGACCAATGGTGGTTAAGGAGGCCAATCCAAGAAGAACAAAGCCCATGTGGCTGACGCTGGAATAGGCAATCAGTTTTTTGAGATCTTTTTGCACCAACGCCACTGCGGCGGTGTAGATGATATTAATTAGTGCAAAAAGGCCTATGTAGGGGGCAAAAAATAGGGACGCAGAAGGGAAGAACCCAAAGCAAAGCCTTAACATGCCATAAGCACCTAGCTTTAACAAAATGCCAGCCAAAAGCATACTAATAGGTGTTGGCGCTTCAACGTGGGCATCGGGAAGCCACGTGTGAAAAGGTACCATCGGCAACTTGACCGAAAAGCCCAAAAACAGCAATCCAAAAACCAATAACTGAGCGGGCAAAGCAAAGCCACCGGCTCGAACCACAGATTCGATGGCATTAAACATAAACGTATTTTCGGTAGCAATTGCACCCGTCTGATTTACAAAGTAAGCGGCGGCCAAAATACCGACAAAAAGAAATACCGAACCAAAGAGGGTATACAAAACAAATTTAGTGGCTGCAAATTGACGCCGAGGACCACCCCAAATGGCAATCAGCAAATACATTGGAATCAGCTCGAGTTCATAGAACAAAAAGAACACGAACGTATCTCGGGCTAAAAATACGCCAATGAGCGATGCAATCAGCAAAAAGAGCATGCTGTAATACAGCTTGAGGCGATGATGAATGCAGTCACGGCTGGCCACAACCGCCATCAATAAAAGCACCGCCGTCAGCGCCACCATTGTTTGCGAAATACCGTCTGTGGCAAGTGCCAAATGAATCCCTAATTGAGGCACCCACGGTAGCGTCAAGGACAAGCTCTGATAGTTGCCCGCAAAAAGGTAGCCCACCAAGGCGAGAATCAACAGGAGCACACTGGCAAGCACCGCCCAGAAATGAACCCTCTTGGTCTCAAGTTTACTTGGCAAAAGGGCAAAAAAGATGCTCAACAGCACGGGAAAGACGACCAGTTTCAGCAAGTAATTAGCTTGAAAAAGGGTTTGAAGGGATTCCATCGTTAAAACGTCCTGAAAAATTAAAATAAGAATTAACCAAACATTGCCTAGGCAAGGCCATACAAGGCTAGTAAAGTCACCATGACAACACCAAAAGCCAATACAGCTACATACACTTGCACCCGTCCGTTTTGAAGTAGACGTAACGTGGCGCTGGTTTTTTGCAAGTTAAAGCCAACCCCATTGGCAATACCATCAATAAAGGTGCGATCAAACCAAGACGAAACCTTGGCAAGCACTAGCCAAATTTTATCCACACTGGCTTGATAGATATCGTCAAAGTACCATTTGGCGGCAAACAAGCGATACAATGGTTGGGCACGATCCTTAATCCAATCGGCGTTCAACAGCGTTACAGGGCCATAGTAGCAGGCAGCTAATAAAAACCCAACCAGCCCGATGATAATGGACAAGTTGCCAACCGGTGAAAACAAGGTTGCTGCATGATGAGCATGGCCAGCTCCATGTGAGAGCAAAGGATTAACAGGAGGAGCAATAATCGCAGAGAAAACCGGCATGTGTTTAAACAGGCCCGACATCATGGCACCAATAAACAAAGAGGGCACAGCCAGAACGATCAAGGGTGCAATCATCACCGGAGACTCATGATGAACATGGGCGCTGCCGCGATAATTACCGGTAAAGGTAAGAAAAAACGTCCGAAACATGTAAAAGGTCGTTAAACCTGCCGTCAATGCCAACGCCCAGAAAATGACTGGCGAATAATTTTGGGCACCCACAAGAATTTCATCTTTCGACCAGAAGCCGCTTGTCCAGAGCATGCCTGAAATCGCCAATGTGCCAATTAAGTATGTCCAAGCGGTCACAGGGAGTTTTGACCACAGCCCACCCATCTGACGCATGTCTTGCTCATGAGAATGATCAGGATTCTCTAGAGCGTGGATTACGGAACCCGAGCCCAGGAACAACATCGCCTTGAAAAAGGCATGCGTAAACAAATGAAACAGCGCGGCACCAAAGGCTCCCACTCCCATAGCTGTCATCATGAAGCCCAATTGCGAGACGGTGGAATAGGCCAACGCTTTTTTAATATCGTTTTGCACCAAGGCAATGGTTGCGGCGATGACGGCTGTTAAACAGCCAACGATAGCCACAAAAGCCATCGCCGCTTCTGAGGCCTGAAACAGAGGGTAGACACGAGCAACCAAATAGACACCCGCGGCTACCATCGTTGCCGCATGAATCAACGCACTGATGGGCGTAGGCCCCTCCATCGCATCTGGCAACCAAGTATGCAGTGGCAATTGTGCACTTTTAGCCATTGGCCCCATGAAAATCAATATTGGAATCAATGCCGCCAAACCCGTGCCAATATACTTTGGCAAATGCGGCGCCATTTGGGCAATGCCCTGAAAACCCAAAATGGCCTGATCCGGATGGAGAGGCAGGTAGTGTTGCCAGAAGCCTAAATTGATAGAGACAAAAATTAAGCCAAGTGTTCCCAGTAAAAGCCCAAAATCTCCTACCCGATTGATCAGAAATGCTTTGAGGTTTGCGGCAACGGCCGATGGTTTTTTAAACCAAAAGCCAATCAGCAAGTAACTACTGACGCCAACCAGCTCCCAAAAAATATACATCTGAAACAAATTTGTACTGAGCACTAACCCCAACATTGAGAAATTAAACAAGGCCAAATAGGCATAGAATTTGGCGTAACCATCATCATGCCCCATGTAGCCATGGGTATAGACTTGAACCAGCAAACTAACAACACAAACTACCAGCAGCATCATTGCCGACATATTATCGACAAGATAGCCCACCGAAAGGGTTAAAGGACCCGCCGACAACCAAGGAAGGTTAAACTCAAACGGACTCAAGTGCCATCCTGACTGCGCCATTGCGAGCAACAAAGCAAGCGTATGAACTAAGCCCAGTGTCGTTGCCCCAATCGTCAAGAAAGCGGCGAGAGAACGATTTTTAAGCAGTGGCTCACCGGCCAATCGAACGCCCCGAAACAGGGTAATCAGAATAAAAGCCAACAATGGGTAAAGGGGCACAAGCCAAAGGGTTTGAATCAGAGCATTCATGGGATAACCAGAGTCCTTAAAAATTAAAATGCTAGCCTTTTAAAATCGAAAATGACGTCATGTCCACCGACGACTTAGCACGATAAAGCGCGATAACCAGCGCTAAACCCACAGCAGCTTCTGCGGCTGAAATCGTCAATACAAAAATCGAAAAAACTTGCCCTGAAAGGTCATTAGGATTAACCGTATTGTTAAAGGCAACCAGAGCTACATTGACCGCATTGAGCATTAATTCAACGCTCATCAGCACTCGAATAACATGACGTGAGGTGACAACCCCCAACAGGCCAATACCAAATAGCACAAACGAAACAGTTAAATAGTGGGATAATCCAATATTGGCAAGCCAGTCAGGCATATCGCTAGTCTCCAGGATTAACATTTACGTCAAATCAACTCATTACGCTCATCAGACAGTGGTTAAAATTCGTGCTTGAGAGTCACCCTGAACACTGTCAGAGCTTGCATCAGAGTTCGCATTCAAGGCACAGGCCAAAGCACCGGTTTCATCCGGCTCAACAGCCACATGCGTCATCACCACATCGCCATCCAGTTCACGCTTAGAAATAACAATGGCACCCATCATTGCAACAAGTAACAAGACAGACGCTAACTCAAACGGGAATACATAGCTTGAAAAGAGCAATTTACCGAGCATTTTGGTCGTGCCCTCTTTCGTTAATTCCAAAACGGTTTGAGGCAAAAGATCACCAACCGGGAACAATACAAAAGCGCTCAAAGCAACAGCCGCCAAGAGCGTCAAAAAGATAAACACAGCAACAGGTGGCGCCAACGAGACTGTTTTTCCGTCAGTGCGTTTGGCAAAAGGAAGCTGACCTGTAAACATAATGCCAAACAACATCACGATCGTTAAACCGACGGCATACACCACGGTTTGCGCCACCGCCAGAAAATCTGCGTTGTTGAGCACAAAAAATGCGGCAATAGAGAGAAAGGTTGCAATTAAAAACAAGGCACTGTAGAGGATACTGCGGTGCAGAACGACACCAAGGGCGCCACCGACGGCAATCAATGCAAACGTCCAAAAGATAATTGGTTCAATCATGGAATAGTGTCATCCAACGGAGAGCTTATTCAAAAACAGGTTTAAAAAAGTAAAAGTTTAAATCATTCGACTCATCTTGATGAAAACACGTTGATTTGGCAATTTCTGGCTTAAAAACTTAATAAACAAGACCTACTAAAAAAAGACGCTAAGCGACACTTCGATCCAGACCATGCTGCACGCGCCAGGCATCAGATTCTTCACCAGAAAGCGTGAGCCCTTTTTTATCGAGCACAAGCGCTTCGCGGCTATAATCGGCCAATTCAAAGTCACTGAGCATCTTGATGCAATCCACCGGACAGACTTCCGTGCAGTTGCCGCAGAAAATACACCGCCCCATGTCAATCGTAAATTGATCAATAACCGGCTTTTTAGCCTCATCACGATGCATTTCAATCTGAATGAGATCGTTGCACGGGCAAACCTTGGCACACGCCTTGCAACCAATACATAAATCTGTGCCATCACTCTTGGAGAGAAGCGCCAAACGGCCATGAAAGCGATCGCTAAGATTGGGCATGACTTCCGGATATTCTAGCGTGACCGGCGGGCGGAAGTGATGACTCAGTACGGCTCCCATTCCCTTCGCCAAAGCCGTCATGCCATCCAAAACAATATTTTTACCCGTCGGTAAGCTCAGTGAGGGCTGCTCAGAAACTTGATTGTTAACGGTTTGCAATTCGCTCATAAAAAAATCCTTGTCGCAATTCTGCAATATTCCTCAGGCAAGCTTAAACCGCTTGCGCAGATTATCATTAAACACACGGGAAATGAACCAGATAAAGCCACCCAGGCCAAAAACCATCAAGCCTATCCAAATGACTAGAAAAGACACATCTGTCGTTTTTAACCACATTTTTTGAGCCGCAACCATGACGATATTAATTAAACTGAGAGGTATCAAAAATTTCCAACTAAAGGCCATCAGCTCATCAGGCTTCAATCGCGGCAGGGTGCCACGAATCCACATGGCAATAAAGATTAGGACGTAGGTTTTCGTTAACAGCCAAACAACCATTTCCACTTGACGCAACAAATTGCCCGGCTGAAGGAGCCCCAACGCTCCGTGATTGAGCCACGTCACCAGATTGAGCTTCTCGACAAGCAGCCCACCAAAGGGGGAGTAATAGCCACCAAAAAAGAGCGTTACAGTGAGCACACACATGGCAAAAAGCGCAGCATATTCGGCCAAGAAGAACATGGCAAACTTCATGCCTGTATACTCGGTGTTATAGCCACTCACCAATTCGCTTTCAGCTTCGGGCAAGTCAAATGGAACACGATTGACTTCTGCAATAGCAGAGGTAAAGAAAATGAGAAACGTTACCGGCAACAACTGAAACCAATGCCAGCTTAAGATACCCAATGCCTGAAGCTCGGTAATGGTTTTAAGATTCATGGTGCCTGCGTAAGCCACAACAGCCAAAACGCTTAAAGCCAAAGGAATCTCATAACTAATGGCCTGAGAGGCACTGCGCATGCCGCCAAGCAGAGAGTATTTATTGTTACTTGCCCATCCGGCCAAAACTACCCCAATAACCGAAAGACTGGAGAGGGCAAAGAAAAATAGCGCCCCCACTGGCAGCGCCACCGCAAGCAAAGCATCACTAAACGGCAATAAAGCAAAGAGGACAAAAGCTGGCAAGAAAAAAATCACAGGCGCCAGAGTAAAGAGTAATTTGTCTTGCTGCTTGGACATAATGTCTTCTTTGAAGAGCA
>JAYKJM010000034.1:0-7918 GCA_035285385.1 Vampirovibrionales bacterium | reverse complement strand
CCCCAGAAAACCTCTTGAACAATTTTCTGAAAAACGCCTCCAAAAGCTTGATGCGCAGATGGTTGTGTCGTCGTCGGCGCAAACGTCTAAAAAATATCCTGCAACATTTGCAACAAACTCCCCTTTACTAGCAACTTTTGATCTTGAGGGCTCTTTGAATCAACATCGGATCAGCAATCCTGCTTCGACAAAAAATGGTTCTTCCGTGGTGGGTAATATGCTTCAGCGGTCGCATCATGCCAGCTCCCGTTATCCTATTTCTCGAATTCGTGCCGCTGAAACGTTGTTACTCAAGTTGCTCCTTATGAATACTGCAAGCTTACAAGCGTTTTATCCAAGGCTTTCAGGTGTGGCTTTTACCGAAAAGGATTTCGCCGCAATCTGGGCGGCCATTTCTTATGAGGTGACCGCTTTTGGTGCCGCCTTGCTTGACGATTTTGCCCGCTTGACGCAACTGGTTCAAGATCATTTGCGCACGCACAACTTGGATCAGCCCGATGTGACGCGTAGCTTTGCCGATCTGTTGTTTCATGCGGGTGATTTGGCCGACTCTTTGGCGCATGTCCGTCGCGCAACCCTTCCGGCTTCAAAAGAGGTTAATTCGTTGGTATCGTTACCTGCTGCCGCAGAAAAAGCATTTCAGGATGCCTTGAAATCCCATGCCCATGCCCAACGATTGAAGGCGGTTATCCCTTTGTCGGCATCAACCGCATCAACAGATTTGCATCCTCAATTGCGACAAGAACAACTCGAGCATCAATACGCCTTGCGTGAACATTTGCCTGTGGTGCAAGACAAACCGCATCAAATCTCGCTACGTTCCGTGTTAGGCTGGCCATCTGGCGAATGTTAATTGTGTTTTGTTTGAAAAATCATGAATTCCCTTCAAACGGTCTCTTTTAATAATTGTTACAAATCTTTTAGTTCAATTCTTTGGGGCTTTTCTTTGTTTTAATGCTTGGTTAATGCCTTTATTCTCGTGTATAGGACCCTCACATAATGATTACGAAACGACGTTCTTCAAAAGATGATTCTTTGGCAGATTTGATCAGAAAACGTGAATCGGGCATGGGCAACGATGTTGAAGACGTTGGCTTTGATGATTTGCTGACTGACAGTGACGCAGAGCAGTTGGGCGCGCTCTTGAATGCGCGTGGCGCTGAACCTGCCGTTGGGTTGATGGCGCGTCGTGATGATGCGACGGATGCAGAACTTGACGAAGAGGCAGAATCCCTTCCGCTTGAGTCGGCTTCCACGACGGGCATGACGCTTGATGACCCGGTTCGGATGTATCTTCGCGAAATTGGACGGGTGCCACTGCTCACCGCCAATGAAGAAATTGAACTGGCTCGTCAAATTGCCGCCGGAGGCCATTCTGGTGCCCGCGCCAAGCAAAAACTCGTGCAAGCCAACCTGCGCTTGGTCGTAAGCATTGCCAAAAAATACGTGGGTCGTGGCATGCTGTTTTTGGACTTGATTCAAGAAGGCAATTTGGGCTTGATTCGAGCCGCAGAGAAGTTTGACCATGAGCGGGGGTATAAATTTTCAACCTATGCCACCTGGTGGATTCGTCAAGCCATCACCCGTGCCATTGCGGATCAGGCACGCACCATTCGGATTCCGGTGCACATGGTTGAAACCATTAACAAGCTCAAAAAAGTCACCCGCAAGTTGGCACAAGATCTCTCTCGCAAGCCCAACGAAGAGGAGTTGGCCAAGGCGATGGGCATCAGCGTGCCCAAGTTACGCGAAATCATCAAAGTGGCGCAAGAGCCCTTATCGCTTGAAACCCCCATTGGCAAGGAAGAAGACTCCCGCTTGGGCGACTTCATTGAAGATCGAGAAGCCGAAGCCCCTGCCAACGCCGTTGCCCATGAGCTCTTGAGAGAAGACCTCTCTGACGTGTTGGCGAGCCTCTCCCCCCGTGAACGTGATGTGTTGCGTCTTCGGTTTGGTTTGGATGATGGCCGTCAGCGGACGCTTGAAGAAGTTGGTCAGTTGTTTGGTGTCACCCGAGAGCGCATTCGTCAAATTGAGGCCAAGGCGCTACGAAAATTGCGGCATCCTAACCGCAGCCGCCGCCTCAAAGAGTACATTGAGTAAGCTAAATAAATCGTTAACACACGTATCCCTTCAAAAGCCCGAGTCATCGGGCTTTTTTAAATTTGTTGCTATCTTTAAAAAAATCCGAATAAATCTCACAATTGGAGGAGGTACTGCCATAATAAAAAAGCCAAACCGATAGTGCCAGACATAAAACACCAGACATCAAAACAGACGATGGGAGAACTTGCCGATGCTCGACATGAATCGCTTTACAACGCAGGCGCAACAGGCGCTAATGGCCATGCAAGATGTGCTGGCGCGTTATGAACAGAATCAGCTTGAGCCCGAACACCTGCTCCTTGCTTTGCTGGAAGCAGCCGATGGTGGTGGTGTTGGCGGCGGTGAGTCTTCTTCTGTGGTGCTAGAGACCCTCAAAGCCTTTAAAACACCCCCCGATGTGTTGGCACTGACCAAAGCCCTGGAGGCCAAAATCGCTCAAAAACCACGGGCAGGTGTTCAATCACTGCAAAGTGGCCAAACGTTTATTACCCCGCGCTTTAAAAAACTTTTGGATAATGCCGAGGCTGAGGCAAAACGCATGGGCGACAGCTTTGTGAGCCCTGAACATCTTTTGCTGGCCTGCGTCCAAGAATCATCAGAGGTGGGTGCCCTGTTAAAATCTTTTGGGGTGACCTCAGATGCGATTTATCAAGCGCTCAAAGCCATTCGAGGCAGCCATCGTGTGGATTCTCCCCATGCCGAGTCGCAATACAAGGCGCTGGAAAAATATGGACGCGATCTCACCGAGAGTGCCCGCAGTGGAAAATTAGATCCCGTCATTGGCCGAGAGGAAGAAATTCGGCGGGTCGTGCAGGTGTTAAGTCGCCGCAGTAAAAACAACCCGGTCTTGATTGGGGAGCCTGGCGTCGGGAAAACCGCTATTGTTGAAGGTTTAGCGCTACGTATCGTCAAGGGGGATGTGCCCGAAACCCTTAAAAATCGTAAAGTGGTTGCCTTGGATATGGGCTCGCTGATTGCGGGCGCCAAATTTCGAGGTGAATTTGAAGAGCGCCTCAAAGCGGTTCTCAAGGACGTGACCGCACAACAGGGTGACGTGATTTTGTTTATTGATGAATTGCACACCGTGGTTGGCGCGGGCGCTGGTGATGGCGCCATGGATGCCGGCAATCTGCTCAAGCCCATGTTAGCCAGAGGTGAGCTTCACTGCGTGGGCGCCACCACCTTGAATGAGTATCGAAAATACATCGAGAAAGATGCCGCACTTGAGCGACGGTTTCAACCTGTTTTGGTTGCAGAACCTTCGGTGGAAGACACTATTAGTATGCTTCGGGGGCTGAAAGAGCGCTATGAAGTGCATCATGGGGTTCGTATTCAAGATGCTGCTCTGGTGCAAGCGGCACAACTCTCCCACCGCTATATTCGGGATCGGTTTTTGCCCGATAAAGCCATTGATTTGGTGGATGAAGCCGCCTCCAAGGTGCGAATGGAAATTGACAGCATGCCACGAGAGCTCGATACGCTCTCTCGCAAGCTGATGCAGCTTGAAATTGAGCGTGCGGCCTTGCAAAAAGAAGCCTCTGAGCCTTCTCAAGAGCGGCTGAAAAAACTCACGCAGGAAGCCGAGACGGTGCGTGCAAAAAAAACACAATTTGAAGTGCAATGGCGCGCCGAAAAAGCCCAAATTCAGCACGTTCGTCAAATTAAGGAGCATATTGAGCAGGTGCGTCAGGCCATTGAGCAAGCTGAACGGGAGGCTGACTTGGGCAAGGCTGCGGAGCTCAAGTATGGCGAGCTTCCGCGGCTTGAGCGAGAACTCAAAACACACGTCGAAAGCATTCAGAGTGTGTCAGAGTCGGGAAAGCCCCTGTTGCGCGAAGAAGTGGATGAAGATGCCGTGGCGGATGTTGTTAGTCGCTGGACAGGCATTCCGGTCACACGGCTGGTTGAGAAAGAGGCTGAAAAACTCTTGCATCTGGAAGATGTTTTGCACGCCAGAGTCATTGGTCAAGATGAGGCTGTGGTGGCTGTGGCCAATGCGGTGCGACGGGCACGGGCGGGTTTAAAATCTCATCAGCAGCCCATAGGCACGTTTATGTTTTTGGGACCCACGGGGGTTGGTAAAACCGAATTGGCCAAGGCGCTTGCTGAAACGCTTTTTAACGACGAAGCCGCCATGATTCGCATCGATATGAGTGAATATATGGAAAAACATGCCGTCTCTCGTCTTATTGGCTCTCCCCCTGGCTATGTTGGCCATGATGAAGGCGGGCAATTGACAGAAGCCGTTCGGCGTCGCCCCTTCAGTGTGATTCTGTTTGATGAGGTTGAAAAAGCTCATCCCGATGTGTTTAACGTCTTGTTGCAACTCATGGATGATGGCCGGCTGACCGATGCCAAAGGGCGTACGGTTGATTTCAAAAATACCATCGTCATTTTAACCAGTAACATTGGCAGTCAGCACATTCTGGAAGGCCGTCTGCACGGAGCGCTCAACGGTATCTCTGCCTCAGGTGACATTGCCGAGGCCACCCGAGAGCAGGTGATGGCGGATTTGCGATCGCATTTTCGTCCGGAGTTTTTAAACCGTGTGGATGACATTATTTTCTTCAAGGCGCTCAGCCGTGAACAATTGCACGCCATTGTAGATCTGCAGCTGGCTGGGCTCAATCGGCAACTGGGCGAACAGGGCTTGACCCTTACACTTAGCGAAGAGGCCAAAGACCATTTGACCATGGTGGGGTATGACCCGGTGTATGGGGCGCGACCGTTGCGCCGTGTGTTCAGGCGCTTGGTAGAAAACCCTCTGGCCATGGCCATGATTCAAGGTCAGTTTAGCAATGGTGAGGTTTTACTGGCCGTTTTGAAAGACGATATCTTACAGTTCAAGCCTGTGCCGTCGTTGGCGAAGGCAGGTTAATCAATCTATTAAAGTTTGTCTAAAAAAATGGTGTGTAATGGCAAGCTTTTTATTGGGCGGGCTCGCTTTCAATGTCAATTTCTAGATGGGCAATGACGTTGGCTTCGCTCTCATTACTCTCATTAAAGGGAGTAAAGTGGTTTTCTGACACCTCGCTTAGGCTCTCTTCCTCGTAGACACCCTCATCAGAGGCCCGAATCCACACCGTGAGGCGATTGGGGCGGCAGCAGACCTGGCAATCTTCCACGTAGCGCTGCTGGCTGCCACCCGAGAGATCCACCCAGACGGGGTTTTCCTGAAAACAAAACGCGCACCAGAATTGAGCATTCATAATTTTTTAAAAGCCTCGCATCAATGGCCACGCGCTGTGTTGCACGGCTTAAGCCCCACCATTGCTGGCTTTTTGTAAATGATGCACATGCTTCCAGACATACAGCCCGCCCAAGATAAACAAGACGATGGCAATTACCGCGTCAAACTGATGCCAGTAGTGCTTGAATGCCTCAAGATTATCACCAACCTTGATGCCCACAAAAACCAACGCGTAACTCCACACCCAAGACCCCACAAACGTCAGCGCCGTAAACACCCAGAAATGCGCCTTCAGAATACCCGCCGGCAGCGAGATAAACGTTCGTACCACCGGCAGCATGCGACAGAGAAAGAACGCCCAATCGCCGTATTTTTGGGTCCACGCTTGGGCAACCTCTAAATCATGATGGCTTAAGAGGAGCCATTTACCGTATTTCTCTAAAAAAGCGCGGCCGCCCACCCAGCCGAGCCAATAACTGGGCAAGGAGCCTGCCACGCAACCGATTGCACCCGATAAGGCGGCCAGATGGAAGTTCAATTTTCCCTGCTGCACAAGCAGGCCGGCATAGGGGAGGATCATTTCACTGGGCAAGGGCACGTTGGCCGATTCAATGGCCATGAGCAGAGCAATGCCAGCATACCCCCAAGTGGCAATGGTGCCCTCAATAAACGCTCTGAGCGTATCCAGAATCAGATGCATTGCACCGGTGAGCCATTCAATCATGGGGTAGAGTCCTTCAGAGTTGTCAAAATTTTTACCGAGTGCTGGAGATTTTTACTAAACGTCGTCAATGTGATTTTATGCTGAAAACTGATTCGCGACATAGCATTTTGATGTCAAATCACCTATAGTAAAAATTTTTCAATGTGTCTCTATTCTTTGAGTTAATGGGATAAGCTCGTGTCTCTCCATTCGCCGTCTGATTCTAAATTTCCCCGCCCCTACAGCGCCCAAGTGATTGATGGTCCCACGCGCGCGCCGCATCGTGCGTTTTATCGTGCCATGGGCTTGCAAGACGCTGATTTTCAAAAGCCTTTTCTGGGGGTAGCCTCTACGTGGAGCGAAGTGACGCCCTGTAGCATTTCGCTGCATGATCAGGCCAGTCAAATTAAGGCCCAGCTTGAAGCGCAGGGTGCCGTTGCCCGAGAGTTTGCCACCATCACGGTGAGCGATGGCATTGCGATGGGGCACGAGGGCATGCGCGCCTCGCTGATTAGCCGCGACGTGATTACGGATTCTGTTGAGCTGGTCGTCCACGGGCATCAGTATGATGGCTGGGTCGGTGTTGCGGGCTGTGACAAAAGCCTGCCAGGCTTGATGATGGCCATGGGTCGACTGAATCGGCCAGCGGTGTTTCTCTATGGTGGCACAATTTTGCCCGGTCGTTTTTCGGATGAAACCGGCTCACGCGATGTGACCGTGCAAGATGTCTACGAGGCCGTGGGTGGCTTTGCCGCCGGTACCGTCAGCGAGCAGAAGCTTTGTGATTTGGAGCGCATTGCCTGCCCGGGGGCAGGAAGTTGCGGCGGTCAGTTTACGGCCAATACCATGGCTTGCGTGGCAGAGGCCATTGGCTTGGCCTTGCCGGGTACCAGCGCACCTCCGGTGGAAAGCCCTGAGCGGGTGGCTAATTTTGAACGGGTTGCGGCGGCACTCTTGATGATGCTGAAGCGCGATATTCGCCCCCGAGACCTGATGACCCTGGATGCCTTTGAAAATGCGACCCGAGTGGTGGCCGCTACGGGTGGATCCACCAATAGCCTCTTGCATTTGCCTGCCATTGCCCACGAAGTTGGCTTGACTTTGACCTTGCAGCAGCTGGATGCGTGGTTTCATTCGACGCCGCTGTTGGCCGATCTTAAGCCCGGGGGGCGCTATATTATGGCCGATTTGCATCGCATTGGTGGGGTGTCGGTGGTCTTGAAAGCCTTGCTGGATGCCGGCTTATTAAAAGGTGATGCGTTGACGGTGACCGGTAAATCCCAGGCTGAAAACCTCAAGGATGTCGTCATCCCTGACGGCCAGCGCGTGGTATTTTCTGCTGAAAACGCCATTAAGCCCACCGGCGGGCTGCGGGTGTTGTTTGGTAATTTGGCGCCCAAGGGGGCAATTGTTAAAACCAGCGGCCTCAAGTCCAGTGTGCATCGGGGTAAGGCCAAAGTGTTTGAATCGGAAGATGATTGTTTTGCCGCCGTGCAGGCACAGCAGATTGAGGCGGGGGATGTGGTGGTGATTCGTTACGAAGGTCCCAAGGGTGGCCCTGGCATGCGCGAGATGCTGGCTGTGACCGCCGCCATTTGCGGTCAGGGGCTTGGGGAGTCTGTGGCGATGGTCACCGATGGCCGCTTTAGCGGGGCAACGCGCGGACTGATGGTGGGTCATGTGGCGCCTGAAGCTCAGGTGGGTGGCCCGATTGCCTTGGTGCAATCTGGTGATGAGATTGAAATCAACGCAGAAACCGGGTCGCTCACGTTATTTGTGGACGAGGCCACGCTTGCTGAGCGCAAAGCCGGCTGGACGCCCAAGGTGTTGAAGCCGCCCTATACCGGCGGCATATTTGCCAAGTATGCCCGGCAGGTGGGCTGCGCCAGTGAGGGTGCCGTCACGTACTAGGCGTTAGG
>JAYKJM010000033.1:0-7251 GCA_035285385.1 Vampirovibrionales bacterium | reverse complement strand
TCCCACAAGGATTTTACGGTCAGCCCACTAATTTCAATAGACCTTACGGCTTTTATCCAATGCCGTTAGGTTTTCAACAAAACTTACACTCGGCCTTCTGGAATAACGGCATTGCAGTCAGCAACGCACCGTATTAGTTCTCGAAAGCAATCGTGCAATGACTATGATCACAATAAATACAATCACTGAAGGCTAGCAAAGCAACTGAATGGCTTTATGCATAGCCTTTTGGAAGTGGTACACATCGTCTATTGTATTGTAGGCCGCAAAAGAAGCTCTGGCCATGGCCGTCACCCCGTAGCGCGCCATCAGGGGTTGGGCACAATGATGCCCTGTTCGAATGGCGACCCCTTCATGATCCAGCACCGTGGCCAGATCCAGCGGATGCACACCCTCAATGACAAAGGCTTGCACCGCAGCCTTGTGGGGCGCCGTCCCAATGAGGCGCAACCCGGGGATGGCTTGCATCATTTCGGTGGTTTTTTGAAGCAGGGTATGTTCATGGGCGGCTATTGCGGGTAGACCCAAGGTGCTGACAAACTGAATCGCCGCACTCAGAGCAATCACTTCAGAAATGGCAGGGGTGCCGGCCTCAAATTTAGCAGCCGGTGCTGCAAAGGTCGAGCGCTCAAACGTCACGGTGTCAATCATGTCGCCGCCAAATTGCATGGGTGGCAGACGATCCAGCCATTCTGGCTTGCCATAAAGGACTCCAACACCCGTAGGGCCATAAAGTTTATGAGCCGAGAACGCATAAAAGTCACAATCCAGCGCCTGGACATCAATCGCCAAATGGGGCACAGCCTGACAACCATCGAGCAGAACCGGAATATCACGATCATGAGCCGCTTTAATCAAGGTTTCCACCGGATTGATAGTGCCAAGGACATTGGAAACATGACTAAGAGCAAGCAATTTGACCGGCCCGCAGAGCAGGGTCTCTAAAGTGGTGAGATCGAGCTGACCGGCCTCTGTGATGGGTATCACCCGCAACTGGGCACCGCTGCTAAGACAGGCCTGCTGCCAGGGCACGAGGTTGGCATGGTGCTCCATGGCTGTTATCACGACGACATCATCGGGCTTGAGAATGGTTTTAGCAAAACCGTGAGCCACAATGTTAATGGCTTCTGTGGCCCCTCTTGTAAAAACAATGGTATCTGGGTTAGGGGCATTGATAAAAGTGGCCACATCATGGCGAGCGTGATCAAAACGATGCGTTGACCCAACGCTCAAGGCATAAAGGCCACGCCTAACGGTGCCATACTCCGATTCTAGAAACGTAGCCAAACAGTCAATCACCCCTTGGGGTTTCTGAGCGGTAGCGGCACTATCGAGATAAACAAGCTTGGGATGGTGCTTAAAAATTGGGAATTGAGCTCGAACCGCCTCTGCATCGTAAGTGTAGGAAGGGGATATTGGCGTATTCATCAAAGTCTGCATTCAACCTATTTCCAAGACACGTTAAGGCAAGTGAAAAAATGGATAAAAACTGCATGGAAAGCCATTATTGTAGCCTGAGCATAATTTCATTGCGACGCATAAACGGTAGCGTCCACGGGGGATTATAGAACGCATAGGCAGGCTCTCCTTGCGTGCTCAGGCGATGCTTGGCCGCATAGTCAACAAGCAAGGCCAGATGCTTTTGTAGATTTTTTTCACTGGCCGTACCTGAAAATCGAATCACGACCACCCGACGAGCCGGCTCTGATTTTAAGGAAATGGCTGGATGATTGGGGAGAGGCAATGAGGCCAGCGTGGCACCCTGAGGCATCACAAATTGCATTTGCCATTGAGCGGAGCCGGCTCCGTTTGACGGTGAAGTCTGAATAACGGGGGCGGTCATGGCCAGTTTTTCAGAAGCAGACGCTTCTGAAGAGGCTTGATCACTTTTTTTACGCGCTTGGTTATTGCCAAAAATATAGTCTGCCAAAATCCTAAACGCTTGATTGGCGGCTTGCTGACGATCCCCCTGGGTGGTGGTTTCTGCCACAATCAGCTCAGGGTATTCTCGAATTTCAATCTGCTGAGGGGCTGATTGAATAATGGCATAGGGCGGGGTCTCAGTGGCGGCCATCGTCGAAGCACCTGCATACAAACCAATTGCAACAGAAAGGGACAACATTAACGCCATGGGGAGACGACATTGCAGCATCCAATGAAGAAATGTGGTCATAAGCGGCCCTAAAATAAATCAACATCCTTGTAACGCGTACCAGAAGACACTCTTTCAGTGTCTCAAAAGAAACGTCGTTTTTTGAAAGTCTTAATAGAAACATTCTTTTTTTCAGAACAATGGCCCTTACTGGAGCTCAACCCGAACGTCTATTTTCATGCCGGGCTTGAGACGAACTGTTGCCGTGGTATCTAGAGGCGCCAGCAAAACCTTCACCCGAAAACTGGATTCTTCTGAAAAGGACGCACGCCCGGATCCCGAGGGCACAAACTCTGATTGGGGGCTAATAAAGACAATCTTTCCTCGGAATTTCTTGCGGCCATAAACATTCACCAGAGCTTCAACGGGCATATTGGGTGAAACACCGGCCAATTTAGACTCTGGCACGTAAATATCAGTCCACAGTCTGCGGGTATCCATCACCGAAACCACGGGTCTGCCAGGCGGCACCAATTCACCAGGCTTCACGTTGAGTACCGTAACAACCCCGTTGATTGGCGATTTAAGGTTCATTTCCGAAACCTGATCCTGCACGGCAAGCAAGGCGCTTTGCGCTTTGGCCACATCCGCTTCTGCCACCTGAATTTCTTCAGGCAGCGCACCTTTGGCCAACTTCTGATACCCCGCTTGCGCCGACGTTAACTGGGCTCGGGCAATGGCAATTTCTTGAGGCAAATTACCACGTTTTAAGCGCGAAGCGGACGCTTTGGCCGATTCGAGTGCGCTTTGCGCCGTCTGCGCTTGAGCGGCCAGCGCGTCATACTTTTGTTGAGAAATCACCCCATTTTGCAACAAGGTTTTTGCCTTTTCAAAGGCTTCCTGAGCCAGATAAGCTTGCGATGTCGCTTGCGTCAACGTGGCCTGTGCCTGTTTTAAAGACTCTGGGGTACTACCGTCGCGCAAAAGGTGAAGCTTTTCTCGCGCCTGCTGAACTTGAGATTTTGCCTGACTTAAATCTTCACGCTGAGCTCCCGCTCGCATTAAAGAAGTGCGTGCTTTGGCTTGCGCCAAAGTGGCCTGCGCTTCCACCAGCTGGGCAATATAGCCTGTATCATCAAACGTAATTAACACTTGCCCACGGGCCACTCGGCTGCCTTCCTGAACCAGAATGGCCTTCACACGACCACCAACCTTTGAGGCGTTAGAGGTTTCCTGCGCTTGCACCAGACCGGGTAACACAATAATTTGCGGCTTTGGCCAAAGAAGATAAGCAAGCAGAGCTACAAGCAGCAGCATGAATGCTGTAGTGATTTTCTTTGGGTTATTTTTTATACGCGCAAGCCAAGGTGTTAAACCGGGTAAGCAACAAGCCTTGATATCCGCCCAGGAAAATGGCAATGAAACAGTCATATCAAAATCGATGGTTTATTCAAGTTAACAGTAAAATCGCATTCTAGAAGACAGCATTCTAGCATTAAAGCTTTTTGCAATGCTTTTGAGCCCTTGCGGCCTTAAGAGACCTCGCGTCAGAAATCTAGGCTCCTAGCACATGGTGTCGAACAACCTTTGGATATAAGGCATTCTCAGCGCTAAGAACCCGCGCCGCAAGAGACTCTGGGGTATCGTCTGGCAAAACAGCAACTCGCGCTTGTCCCAAGATAGGCCCGGCATCTACCTGAGCAATGACACTGTGCACCGTACAGCCACTTTCAGATTCTTTCGCCGCTAAAACCGCCTCATGTACCGAGAGCCCCACCATACCCTTGCCACCAAATTTGGGTAACAAGCTCGGGTGGATGTTTAAAATGCGATCCGGAAAGGCGGAAAGCACCGGCAAGCCTAAAATGCGATCATAGCCGGCCAGAATCACCCAGTCGATGTTTGCCGCCTGAAGGACAGCCGATAACGCGGCATCAAAATCGTGGCGCGATTCAAACGCCTTATGATCGAGCAGGCATACCGGCTTATGGGCAGCGCGAGCCGTGGCAATACCGGCCGCCTCAGGACGATTACTCAACACCAGGGCAACAAATCCCTGGCCGCTGGCGGTGTTAAAAAAGCCTTCTGCTTCGGCTTTTAGCAAAGCGGCCATGTTACTGCCACGCCCGGAAATCAAAATCGCCAATCGAAGCAAGCGAGGGGTCGCAATAGAAGAGGCCATAAGCTAGGTTAATATCACCCCAGATTGTCCAGGTGTATCAATTAAATGACCAATGACACTGGCTACTTTCATGTGATGAGCGCTTAAATGACTATTCAAGGTATCTAATACCTTGCCTGAAGCCTCTTTGGCCACAATTAACACAAAGCCAATCCCCCAGTTAAAGGTGTGTGCCATGGTGAGATTATCCAGCTGACCAAGCGCCTGAAGCCACGTCCATCCTGAATCCCGACACCAACTTTGAGTATTCAGCTGAGCCGACAAATCTGCCTTCAGAACGCGGGGAATATTACCCATCAGCCCCCCGCCTGTAATATGTGCCATGGCATGAATAGAGGCCGAGAACGCTTGAAGGGTTTGCCGCACGGGGGCCACATAAATTTGTGTTGGCTGCATTAGCCAATTCATGTAAGCCGTTTCAGGTTCTTGCGGAGAGGGTTGATGATCAACCAGAAGCTTTCTGATAAGACTAAAGCCGTTGCTATGAGGGCCATTGCTTGGAATTCCCAAAATAACGTCCCCTGCTTGCTGCGCCCCTCGACGCGGTAGAAGCGCATCTTCTTCGACGACACCCACACAAAAGCCGGCCACATCAAACCGCCCAACAGGATAAAATCCGGGCATTTCAGCGGTTTCGCCACCTACCAAGGCGCAGCCTGCCTGACAACAGCCTTCGGCGACACCATGCAACAAAGGCTTGAGCCAATGGGATTCAATTTTTCCGCTGGCGGCATAATCCAGAAACGTCAGTGGCTCGCCGCCCTGAGCCAGTAAATCATTAACGCTCATGGCAACCAAATCAATGCCAATGCTCGAAAAATTACCCGTGGCTTCAGCCAGAGCCAGCTTGGTTCCTACCCCATCACAGGCGGCCAATATCACCGGATTTTGATAGCCTTTGGGGATTTTGAACGCCGCGCTAAAGCCTCCGACACTCGAGAGCACTTCGGGGCGACGCGTTGATTGCGCGGCGTCTTTAGCCCAATCCACCAACGCGTCTGCCATTTGAAGATTCACACCTGCTGCTTGATACGCACGGGTAGCATCGGATGGCTCATGAGGCGATGACGTCTGAAAACTCATTTGGCTATCATCACCAAAAGCAATGTCATTGGCAAATTGCGCGCACCTCACGCATCACGGCAATCATCTCCAATGCGGTTCGAGCCGCCTCTTCCCCTTTATGACCTTCTCCCTTATGCCCCACACGATCATAGCTGATGCGTTCGCGGGCCTGCTGAACGTTGTCACACGTCAGCACGCCAAACACGACGGGCAAGCCCGTATCCAGCGAGACACGCTGAAGGCCATGCGCCGTCATGGAGCAAACGTGATCGTAATGGCTGGTTTTACCTCGAATAATGGCACCCAAGGCGATAATGGCATCAAATTTACCTGATTTTGCAAGCGGCATCGCTGCTTGCGCCAACTCAACAGCACCCGTGACACGAATTATTTTATATTGAGACTCCGAAAGCCCGGATTCGGTGAGGGTTTTAACAACCCCTGCCAGCAAGCCTTGCGTCACATCATCGTTAAACCACGCGGCCACAATAGCGATGTTCAAGCCGGCAATATCAATAACAGAATCTTGACTCATAAAAACGTTTTACCCAAAACAAGGCAAGGCTAACCGCGAAATTAACGAATGATTAACGTTTAGAGCAAGTGGCCAAGTTTCTGCCGCTTAATCGCCAGATAGTTGGCATTGCTTGGCGTACTGGGCATCACAATCGGCACCCGATCAACAATTTGCAGCCCGTAGCCATCAAGGCCGCGAATTTTACGAGGATTATTGGTCAGAAGGCGAAAGCGGGTCAACCCCAGATCATGTAAAATCTGGGCACCCACACCGTATTGCCGCAAATCTGCGGGAAAGCCCATTTTCAGGTTAGCATCCACCGTATCAAGGCCGTGAGCCTCTTGCAGGTGATACGCCTTGATTTTGTTGACCAGCCCAATGCCGCGCCCCTCGTGATTGCGGAGGTACACCAAGACCCCCGCCCCATGTTCTGCAATTTGCGCCAGCGCGGCGTTGAGTTGGGCGCCACAATCACAACGTTGGCTACCAAAGACATCGCCGGTTAAACATTCACTATGAACCCGAACCAGGGGTATTGTGTCGAGTTGGCCTTGCAGAGCATCCTCTGAGAGAGAAGAGCTCTGAGTTTCGAAGTCTCCAAGGGCAAGCGCCATATGCTCACTGCCATCCAGCGTGTTGCGGTAGGCAATGGCACGAAATACCCCAAAAGGTGTCGGCAGTTCGGCTTGGGCTTCCATTGTAACCGTTCGTTCTGTACGGAGGCGATAGGCAACCAGCTGCGCTACCGTAATAAAAGGCAGCTGATGCTTTTCGGCAAAGGCAAAGAGCTCATCACGGCGGGACATGGAGCCATCAGGATTCAGCATTTCGCAAATAACCCCCGCCGGCGTCAAGCCAGCCAGCCGGGCCAGATCCACACTGGCTTCGGTTTGCCCCACACGCTCTAGAACCCCACCAGGCTTAGCCTGCAAAGGGAAAATATGTCCTGGGCGGCGCAAATCTGCAGCAACGGCATCTGGCGCAACGGCCACCTGAATGGTTTTGGCACGGTCACTGGCCGATATCCCCGTGGTGACCCCGTATTTGGTATGCGCATCAATGCTGACGGTAAAGGCTGTCCCAAAAGGATCGGCCATGTGGCCACTGGCGCTTGCCATTTGAGGCAACTGTAATTTTTGACAGTGCTCCGCCGTGAGCGTCAAGCAAATAAGGCCACGCCCTTCGGTGGCCATAAAATTAATCATTTCTGGGGTCACGCATTGAGCCGCACAAACAAGATCACCTTCATTTTCGCGATCTTCGTCATCGGCGACAATTACCATGCCACCGTTTCGGATAGCCTCAATGGCCGTTTCAATAGTATCAAAGCGGGCGGTATACATTGAATCAGACATACTGAATGAACACCTTAAAAAAAAGAATTGTGCGTTGCCG
>JAYKJM010000032.1:0-4731 GCA_035285385.1 Vampirovibrionales bacterium | reverse complement strand
TGTTTTGAGTTTGCCACGCAAGGCATTTTTGTGGCCATTGGTCACGAGCCCAATACCAAAATTTTCCAGAATACCGGCCTTGCGCTGGATAAAGCGGGCTATATTGTGGTTACGCCAGGCACCTCGCTTACCAACATTGAGGGTGTCTTTGCCTGTGGGGACGCCCAGGATCATCGCTATCGTCAAGCCATTACTGCGGCTGGGTCTGGATGTATGGCGGCCATGGATGCTGAAAAATATCTGGAAGCGCAAACGTTTGCCATGGCAGCGTCTCTTTAAATCGGAAGTTTAAAGCAGTTATTTTTAAATCATTATTTTAAAGCCTTGTCAGGGTTGAACGTTTTTTAAAAGGAGTTGACACGCATGAATACCGTCGTTATCGTGGGGCGCCTCGGACAGGATCCTGAAATCAAGTATTTTGAGTCAGGTGCCGTCAAGGCCACCATTTCGGTGGCAGTGGACCGCGGCTTTAAAGAAAACAAGGTGACCGACTGGTTTCGGGTTGAGGCCTGGGCTCGGCTGGCAGAAATCGTAGGGGAGTACATGAAAAAAGGTACCCTGGTTTCTATCACAGGCACAATGGAAGTGCAGCGCTGGACAGATCAATCGGGTAATGAGCGTGAAATGCCGATTATCAGAGCCGAAAATATTCAGATGGAAGGCGGAAAACGCGATAACGAATCAGCGTCTCCAATGAGCGCCGCAGGGAATGCTTTCTAAACAAGCGTAGTTCTCATGCCAATTCTGTCCGTCCTAAGGTTTCTGCTTACTTGCGGCCTCGTACTTTGTTTTGTGATGGCTCCTAAAGCACGGGCTGAGTCGGGTATCAATGCTGATCTCTGCATTGCCGATGCTCGCAATGCGGGTCTTTCTAAAAGTCGTGCCGGCCTTACGTGGATTTATATCCATGGGGTTGAAAATAAGGATGAGGCGAGCTTTTTGCAGCAAGTCAAAGTCATTCACCGAGAGCTGATTCGCACCCAAAATCGTTATCGCTTTTTTGGCAAACCCGTCGCCTGTCAGTTTGCTTATGTCTACTGGGGAGATTTGGCCAATGGGGTTCAATCTGTAAAAAAAACGCATGCAACACCCAGCAGCCGTCAGATTTTGAATCTTGGTTTGACATCCATTTCTCAAAAAAGTGCTCCTGTCTCGGCCACCTTGCGGCAAAGTGTTCATCAATTCTCGCATGATGCGATTTGGTATCTCACAAACCCTGCCCATCAAGCCGCGATTTCAACCCGTATTCAAGCCGTCCTAAATAAAGTCCGTATGCAGAAAGAAGCCTCAACGTATGTGCTGGCAGGTCATAGCATGGGCTCGGTGATTGCGCTGAATACGATTCTCACAACCCTGCAGTATGATCATCGAGAGCGAGACGCCTTGGCGGGTCTGGTGACCTTTGGCAGCCCGATCAATGCGCTGATGAGCTCCATTTTAGAAGCCCGATTGCGCCAAGCTGGCTCATTTTTTTCTCTGGAGAGTGTTTTTACAGACCCTAAGGCTGTTCAAAAACCTTGGCTCAACATATATTTTGTTGATGATCCGATTGCCTCAACCCTTGCAGCTGCCTATGCGCAGGCGCCTGAGAAATTTACCTTTCGCTTGGTGGATGTAAGTCTGGTTGTCAAGAATCCTCTCGACGGCATGTTAAAAGGTCAAATAAGCCCCCATGCTGCTTACTTTACTTATCCTGATGCTTTTATTGAGAGCCTTAAAGCAGCTGAGCGCCTGATTTCAGAAACATCTTCTCAGCCAAAATAATCCTCATACCGAGATTCCTTGAACTGTGGCCGTTTAAACTTATTTTTTAGACAAAGATTTCCCCCTCCCCCTATGCAATTCCCAGATCTTACCATTGGCGTGGTCGCAGACGATTTGACGGGTGCTAGTGATACCGCGTTGCCCTTTTTTTTAGGGCATCGTCAAACCCATGTGATTCCAGGAAAAGGCTGGCAAGAGGCTCTCAATCGGCATCAAAAAAGCCATGATGCACTCTTGCTTGGGCGAGGCGCAGCATCAGAAAATCCGAATGTTGCTCAGGCTTGGGTCGTTAATACACAAACGCGTCACAGTTCGGCTGCCGCCGCGGCAGAAATGACGCGAGAGGCCTTCCTGATGCTGCGGGATCGGTTGGGGGTTGATTTATTTTATAAAAAAATTGACTCCACCATGCGAGGGCAAATTGCCGCCGAATGTCTGGCGGCTGTTGAGGCTTTGGGAGCCGATTGTGCTTTATTGGTGCCAGCTTTTCCAGCTCAGGGGCGTCAGACCGTGGGCGGTTATCAGCTGGTGCGCGGTCTCCCTCTGGAGCGCTCAGATGTGGCCAGAGACCCGTTGTCTCCCGTGGGGCACTCTCATGTCCCTTCCCTCATTGAAGATCAGCTGACAGCCTTAGGCAGCGATAAATCACAGGTGGGTGTTATTGAGTTGTCAACGGTGCTCCACGGCGCGGGCCCTATTTTAATGGCGATTCAGGCGCAGGTGAGCGCCGGCAAAAAACTCCTGATTGTGGATGCGGCTTCAACCGAAGACTTGGATCAAATCGCGTTGGCGCTTGTCAAATCTCATAAAAATTTACGATTGCTGCCCTGCGGAGCTGCCGGCTTTGCACAAGCCCTTGTGCGCCACTGGCCTGCTGTGACTCAGCAGGCCATACCCGAGATTCATCTGCCCAACCAGCCAACCCTGATTGTTGTGGGCAGTTATAGCCAGATTACCCAGCGTCAAATGGACGTGTTACGCAGTCAATACCAGCATCCAATCTCAACGGCGGCGCTGACGCCCAGCCAAATTTTAGGATTAACCCCGATTGAGCCCGCGCTGGATACGTTAATTTTAGCCTTGCACCGTGATGGGGTTGCCATTGTGTCTACGGTGGCGCCTGTTTTGCCCGCGACCTGCCCCACAGACCTGCACGCCCCTCAACCACCGACGATGACAACCACCTCGCAGATGTCTGCAGAGGGCACGCCGCTTGATAATTATGAGGAAACGCTTCGCTTGGCAGAGCAGCACGGCATAACCCACTGGGACGCCAAGCTGATGGCGCAGCAACGTTTGGCCAGCCTTGTCAAGGCTGTTTTGGATGTTCGCCCGTGTCATCTGATGATGTGTGGAGGTGAAACGAGCTTTCGTGTTTGCGAGGCCATTGGCAGCCATACCCTTGAAATTATGGCTGAAATGGCGCCCCAAGTGCCCTTGATGCTTGATGATGAGCGTCGATGGGTGATGACAAAATCGGGTGGGTTTGGCACGGCTGATTTATTGCTCAAGTTGCTACAACAGCTAAGGATGCCTTTTTCTGAACCGCATTAGACTGGTTTAACGATTTTTTGAGTATGATTTTTCAAGATGTTACCCTCTCTGTTTTTTTAAGATGCCCTCTTGATTATGGCCTTTACTCCTAAGCATATTCTGGTGACTGGCGGTGCGGGTTTTATTGGCAGTTGGCTTGTTAAGGGCTTGATAGAGCAGTGTCCTCAGGCTCATATTACAACGCTGGATGCGTTGACTTATGCCGGAAATGTTGCCAATCTCGGCGACGTGATGAAACATGGGCGCCACAGCTTTGTGCAGGGGGATATTGCCGATACCCAGATTGTGCAAGATTTGTTTGAGCACTCATCGTTTGATGCTGTCATAAACTGCGCGGCCGAAACCCATGTGGATCGAAGTATTGCCGACGCTACGCCCTTTTTGCGCTCTAACGTGTTGGGGACAGGCGTGTTGTTAGAAGCCGCGCGAAAATGTTGGCAAAACACCCCTGACATAAGCCGTTGTCGGTTTTTGCAAGTCTCCACCGATGAAGTCTATGGCAGCATTGATGCCCCGGGTGCGTTTACAGAGACCTCCCCCCTGGCCCCCAACAGCCCGTATTCGGCCAGCAAGGCGGGTGCCGATTTACTGGTGCAAAGCTATGGTGCCACCTACGGCCTGCCCGTGCTGATTAGCAGATGCACCAACAATTATGGGCCGAATCAGTACCCAGAAAAGCTCTTGCCGGTGATCATTGGCAAGGCCATGGCCCATGAGCCCTTGCCCATATATGGCGATGGTCAGAATGTTCGAGATTGGCTCCATGTGCGCGATCACGTGCGGGGGATAATTACAATTCTGACCCATGGCACACTCGGCGAGGTGTATAACATTGGCGGCAACAACGAGTGGTCAAATGTGGCCTTGGTGCGGCGGGTGCTGGATGTATTGGGCAAGCCCCATGAGCTGATGACCTTTGTGCCCGATCGTCCTGGGCATGACCGCCGCTACGCGCTGGATGCCAGCAAACTCTCTGGGCAGCTGGGGTGGCAGCCGATGGAGAATTTTCAAGAGGGGCTTGTGGAAACCATTGCGAGTATGGCGCCTTCGGCCTCGCTTGCCGTGCAATAAGAGAGATATCTTGCGTGTCGCTTTGTAACAAACCGCGTGGGGTATGGCCATGGGTGGGCATCAAGTGCGGTATAACGGCAACATCATTTTTTATTCTTGCCCCTCGCTTTGCTGAAGTTTGATATGACTGGCTCTACAGCTTATTTCAATAGAGTAAACAGCCCAAATTTTTATAGGAGCAAATTGACAAAACTCAAGGGCAAACTGCCGCCACAGCTCCTTGACTTACCACCTGAAGCACTCCTTGAACTATCACTTCTTAGTAATCTGAAAAACCCAGCTCCGTTTTCATCGAGGCGAGCAAATCAAGCCTTAGAAGTCTTAAGATGCCAAGAAGCACTT
>JAYKJM010000031.1:0-5315 GCA_035285385.1 Vampirovibrionales bacterium | reverse complement strand
GAATCCAGGAATATCCTGAACACGATTTAACGTGGAATTTTGGCCAGCATTTAACTGCCCCAATGTTTGCAGGGCTTGTAGCCGGTTGGGGTCAGATGGGTTCTTGATAATGTTGGCAATGGCGGCATAGGCTTCTGGTTTATCAACTCTGCCGCGGCCTGCGATTTCAGCCAGCGCTTGCCCGGCTGTGTTTGGATCCTGTAAAGAGGCGACCATTTGCTCAGGTGAGGCATTGCTTAGCGGATTGCCCGCAGGCAACCCTGCTTGGCCGCCTAAGGCCGAATAAGGATCCAGGGGACTGGGTTGAAAAGGCGTTGGTTGTTGGGCAAAAGGCTGTGGCATCCCCCCGCCTTGAGGGGCTCCGTAGGCTCCTAATCCTGCCATTTGTGTGCCATAGGGATCATAAGCCACTGGCTGAGCAAAAGGACTTTGTGCCGAGGGGATTTGGCCAATCGGTTGTCCCTGAACCGCTGGGTATGCGCCTAATCCTGCTAACTGGCCACCGTAGGGGTCATAGGAGGTTGGCTGTGGTATGTTAGCCGGCTGAGCCGGCGCTTGTTGCAACGGTGCTGGTTGATAAAGCTGCCCTTGAGGGATACCGTAAGCCCCTGGCGCTTGGCCTTGTAAGCCTGGGGTAAATGCTTGTGGCGCTTGTGCAACTGGCGTGGGTTGGGCATAGGTTGGGTTAGCGGCACTCAATCCCTGAAGCTGATTCATGAGGTTGCCGTAGGTGCTTGCATCACGCTGGGCTTGCAGTTGCGAGATGAGCGCGCGTTGATAAATATCTTGCGCTACTTGTTGCAAACTGCCCGGCATGGGTTGACCCGCATTGGCAAGAAGGGCTTGCGCCAAGGAATTACTATTGTTGTACGCCGCTGGTGACGGATTTGACGGCGCCCCCGGTGTGTTGGCAAACACCTGAATATTGACCGCTGAATTGGGAGGGGTGGTTGGGGCAGGGTTGCAGGCCGGTGGTATATTTAACCCGCTTAGAGACGCTGGTAAAACCGGTGGCATGGTTGGGATCATGGCGGTGGCACCAGAAGGCTGAGGCATTGCAGCAGGGTAACCCATCGGTAAGACAGCAGATGAATTTGAGTATGGCGTAATCATTTGAGAGAGCAGACCCTTCGCTCAGTGGCAGGTAACAGCGATCAAATAACAAAATTATTTAAAAAATAGTGTGGCTTGCGTGCCAGCAGGGTTCAAAGACTTATTCTTGGCGTTTTTGATAGTTGTGACATTTTGCTCAACAGGTTGGTCAATACGACCAGACATTTATTACAAGCGCCCTGAAAAATTTGCGTTGCTAGTCGTGCGCCAAGTATTAATGATTTGTTACAGAAAATAATTGACACGGTGTTGCAGAACAGACAAAAGAACGTGAATTCCTATTTCCAGATGATGAAAAGTCATCTTAAAACTGCCAAAATAAACACTGAGGGAGTCTCACCAGGGAATTTTTTTGAGAAAGTCGGCGTTGATAGTGAGCACGCATCGAGCGCGCATCCCCGCATTAAGAAGAAAGAAAAGGTTATGGCTGAAACTGTTTTTAACACAAATCCTACTGTCTTGCGTGCATTAAGTAGCTTACAAACGCATACCAACGCGCTTGAAAATTCGCTTGAGCGGATTGCCTCCGGCAAGCGTATCAACAGCGCAGCCGATGATCCAACAGGATTAAGTTTATCGTCCAAGCTGACCAGCCAGGTTCGTAAACAAATGGTCTCGCTTCAAAATGCGCAAGATGGCATTAGCCTGCTTCAGGTGACTGAAGGCGCTCTGGGCAACATTGGGGATAGTTTATTGCGTATTCGTGAATTGACGGTTCAAATGGCCAGCGACACCAATTCTCAAACCCAACGAAATGTCATGGCGCAAGAAGTTCGCAATCTAATCGATAACATTGATCGCACGGCGCAAGTGAGTAAATTCAATGGGGTTTCCCTGCTCGATGGCTCTGCAAACGGTATTTTGATTCAAGTTGGGCCGCAATCAAGCCTAGCAAGCAATACAATTGATTTGACTCCGGCGCTGGCAAGTGTCAGAGTGGATGCTGGGGATGTCAATGGCGGCTTGGGGCTCATAGACTCATCGGTGGCGGCTTCGGCCACATTTGCATCGCTAGATGCCTTGTTTGACCCTGCAACAGGGAGCTCCAGTGGGTTTGTCAACACCGATGCCGCCCGAAATTTTATGGCTGATATAGATGGTGCCATTCTCCAGCTGAATAATCAGCGTGCGCTGATTGGTACCCTTCAAAATCAGCTCGAAACCACCATCAGTAATTTAAGCTTTAGTAACGAAAATCTTCAGGCGTCCAATTCTCGGATTTTAGACTTAGACGTTGCGGCAGAAAGCAGTCGCATGATTCAGGCACAAATCTTGCAGCAGGCGGCAGCCACAATTTTGACTCAGGCCAACCAAACCCCAGATTTAATCAACGCGTTGCTGCAGAACCGTTAAAAAGGACTTAATAGCCTAGTTTTTGATCCACCAGCACCCGATCGTCCTGAAGGGTTTGGGGTGCGGGCAAGTCTTCAAAAAAGATGCGATGAATGGCTGCAACCGCACTCTTGGCTTCGGCTTTGGCAACCAGACAACTGATTTTGATTTCACTGGTGGCAATCATTTTAATGTTGATGCCTGCTTGCGCCAGCGCTTTAAACATATCGGCTGCAATACCTGGGCGATCAATCATGCCGACGCCCACCACGCTGATTTTTGCAATGTCGGTATCCACCAAGACCTCACCACTACCGCCAAGCTCCTTGGCAACCGCTTGAACAACCGCTTGCGCGGCGGGGGCATCATCCAGTGCCACGGTAAAGACGACATCGTTGGTTTGGGTGCTGGGCCCCACGGCTTGAATAATCATATCAACGCTGACGCGCTTTTCTGCCAAGGCACCAAAGATTTTTGAGACCACACCCGGCTGATCAGGAACGCCTATTACTGCAATTCGAGCCTGACTGGTGTCACTGGCAATACCACTCACAGGGCGTGTTCCTTCTAGGGGCAGTTGGGAGAGCACTTCTTCAGAAACAATCATCGTACCAGAATCCTCTAAATCAAACGTACTGCGCACAGACAAGGGCACATGCCACTGGCGGGCGGTTTCAACAGCGCGAGGATGCAGGACTTGCGCACCCAAACGGGCTAATTCCATCATTTCGATGTAGGCAATTTGCTCAAGCTTGATGGCCTCAGGCACAATGCGCGGATCGGTTGAGAACACGCCTCGAACATCCGTAAAAATATCGCATCGATCTGCTTTTAAGGCCGCAGCCAAGGCAACGGCCGTCGTGTCTGAGCCGCCTCGCCCCAAGGTCGTGAGGTTGCCGTCGGTGTCAATGCCTTGAAAGCCGGTAATAATTACAATTTTCTGTTCATCCAGATGGCGATGAATGTTGGCCACATCTATGGTGGTCAGTCGTGCCTTATTAAATACTGCTTCGGTGTGCATGCCCGCTTGCCAGGCATTAAGACCCACGGCCGCATACCCCATGTGATTTAAGCACATGGCCATCAGAGCCGTGGAGACCATTTCACCGGTGGCCAAGAGGGCGTCATATTCGCGACCTTCTGGCTGAGGGGTAATGGCTTTGGCCAAATCTACCAGATGATCGGTACTGTGACCCATGGCGGAGACGACCGTGACGATACGGGCGTTTTCTTGCGCTTGGAGATTGGCAATAATGCGCGCCACGCGTTGAATTTTTTCGGGCGTGCCGACGGAGGTGCCGCCAAATTTCAGAACAATCAAAGGGGTCATACGGCGTTAATTTTGCATCAGTACAATATTTATAATTTTACTAAGCATACCACGCTGGCGGCCACGGCGTCACTGGTGCCCACCGGAAAAAACCCCTCGGCTGTTTTGGCTTTAATGCTCACCGCAGATGGGGCTACCCCGAGGTGTTTCGCCAGCGTGTTGCGCATGGCCTCTTTCAGAGGGCGCAGCTTGGGGCGCTCCAAGAAAATGGTTGCATCAATATTGAGAATTTGAAAGTCAGGATAATTCTCCTGAATGCGGGCTAGTGTTTTAGAGAGCGCCCAGGTGCTGTCCATGCCGCGATAGCTTGGATCGTCATCTGGAAACAGCTCGCCAATATCGCCCAGGCCGCTGGCCCCCAAGAGGGCATCAATGAGGGCGTGTAGGACGACATCACCATCAGAATGACCGAGGCTGCCCTTGTCAAAATCTATGGTGAGCCCGCCCAGCTTGAGGGAAATCCCCTCCGCCAGCCGATGCAGATCATAGCCTTGGCCAATGCGCACGTTATTCATTGAAAAGAATTCCTGATATAAAAATACGCTTGTCTCAAAAACACTCGTGTTACCATAACAATGAAAATTGCCATATGTAAAATTTGTGAATCGCCTCGACGGAACACCACAATAACACGGCTGAACATGCAAAAATTGTTGAAAAAAATTGTAACTCAACAGTTCTAGCTTCTTACGTTTTTTAATTACAGGATCAACACAGTACAGGACTCCGCTCATGACAACTCAACACGTTCAAGTGGCTATTATTGGCTCTGGGCCGGCAGGCTATACGGCTGCCATTTACGCTGCACGCGCTAATTTGAATCCTCTGATGTTTCAAGGCCTTCAGCCGGGCGGGCAGCTGACCATTACCACCGATGTGGAAAATTTCCCGGGCTTTGCCGAGGGCATTCTGGGGCCAGATCTCATGGACATCATGAAGGCGCAGGCCGCCCGCTTTGGCACCGACATCAAGTTTGAAACCGTCAACCGTGTCGATTTTTCCAAGCGTCCTTTCATCCTTGAGACCGACACGGGTCTTACCACGGCTGATACCGTTATTATTTCAACCGGTGCCTCGGCAAAACTGTTAAATCTGGAGTCTGAAAAACGCCTGATGGGTCATGGCGTTTCGGCGTGTGCCACCTGCGACGGGTTTTTCTTCCGCGGCAAGGAAGTTGCCATTGTTGGCGGCGGGGATAGCGCCTTGGAAGAAGCCAACTTTTTGACGCGCTTTTGCACCAAGGTGACTGTGATTCATCGACGGGACACGCTGCGCGCCAGCAAAATTATGCAAGAGCGGGCAAAATCCAACCCTAAAATTGAGTTTCTGTGGAACGCCGCTGTGGACGACATTGTGGGCGATAAAGAAACGGGCGTTACTGCCCTGAAGCTCAAACATACCGTCACGGGTGAGTGTTTTGAGTTTGCCACGCAAGGCATTTTTGTGGCCATTGGTCACGAGCCCAATACCAAAATTTTCCAGAATACCGGCCTTGCGCTGGATAAAGCGGGCTATATTGTGGTTACGCCAGGCACCTCGC
>JAYKJM010000030.1:0-9227 GCA_035285385.1 Vampirovibrionales bacterium | reverse complement strand
GTTGGTGGCCTAGAAATCGCAGCAGTCTCAATAGGTACGGCATCACACAAACGTGAGATGCGCTGAGCTATGGGTTCTGAGCTTAACTGACCGAAAACGGTTTCCTCCAATCGTGCCACGCGCGATGCCTCATCACCAGCAGGGGCGACAATCGCCCCGAAAACCTGACGCTCTAGTTGATTCAGCGTATCTGAGGTCGTCTCATCTGCCCAGCCCAAGGTGTGATGGCCGCCCAGAAAAAACGAAAGCATAATGAGCAGGCTCCAGCGACAAAAAAGAGAAAAAAGCGCACGCGTCACACGGAAATCCTAAAATTTGAGCGGGTTGGATAATGATAACAGTAAGCTGACTGACAGGCTAAACTGAAGAATCAGGAGCTTTGGATGGTGGGTTCTTCAAGCATCTGAAGGAAGGAAAGCTGGCAAAGGCTCGCCCCCAATGTCTGTTCGCCATTGAGCACCGTCAAATCCAATCTGAGAAACGACATCGTAAGCGCGCACACGTGCCTCAGCAAGAGAAGAGGCAACAGAAACCACATTAATCACACGGCCGCCAGCGCTGACCCAGCCCTCATTGGGCGATTGAGCCAGCCCTGCAGACAGTAGCCATAAATCCTGCTGACATTTGTCTTGGAAAACCGTGACAGGAATATGGTTTTGCGTGTTTTCAGGATAACCGGGTGCCGCCATAACAACCGTTATAGCCGAATTTTTTGGAAACGCCAACGCCAATGGATCATCGCCCAAAATGGCGAGTATAGCAGTTAAATCACCTTGCGCTGCAGCCGACAGAAGCCAATACAAATCAACATCCAAGAGCGGCAAGATGACCTGAGTTTCAGGATCGCCAAAGCGACAGTTGAATTCGACCACAGAGCAATTTTGATCCGCATCTATCATCAAGCCGGCATATAACACCCCTCGAAAAGGAGTGCCACGCGCTTTCATGGTTTTTAACACGGGGTTAATAACATCGTTAAGAACCCGATTTAGAAGGGGGCGCGTGACCCAAGAGACCGGGCAAATGGCTCCCATACCCCCGGTATTTGGCCCCTGCTGATCATTTCGCAACCGCTTGTAGTCTTGAGCAGGCGGCAGAATGATGGCATGCTCACCATCGCAGACGGCCAGAACTGAGAGCTCCTGACCCGGCATAAATTGCTCAATCAACACAGACGATTGCTCTGCTTGAAACGCCTGCTGAATGGCTAAAAGCGCCTCGTTTTTGTCCGCGGTAATCGTGACCCCTTTGCCAGCAGCCAAACCATCCGCCTTAATAACATAAGGTGGCGTAAAGGTTTCCAGCAAGGCTTTCATCTGTGATGGCCGCATGTGCGCCATCACAAGGTCATGGCGTGCGGTGGCAACATGGGCGTCATCCATAATGCTTTTAGCAAAGCTTTTACTGGCTTCAAGCTGAGCTGCCGCCTGAGAGGGGCCAAATGCTAGAAAGCCTTCGCAGGTAAAGCGATCGATCACTCCATTGGCCAATGGCACCTCAGAGCCAACCACAATAAGATTAGGGGCAAGGTGACGGGCTGCCTGAAGCAGGGCGGGGACATCCTGCATAGAAATATTTAAAAATTCAACCGGCTTTTCAATCCCCCACAGCATTCCTGGATTGCCCGGTGCTATAGAAATGCGCGACACACGAGGGCTGTGAGCAAGCGCCATGGCCAAGGCATGTTCTCTGCCGCCGCTGCCAATAATCAGAACCGTATTTTCAGATTCTTGGATGAAGCCTGTTGCTGTCATGGGTGTATTATTGCTCAGTTACTCGCATGATGCACGCATATTGCTTGAAATAGGCAAAACGCGCTCTAAAAAACTTTCTGGGAAGGAATTTTTGGGCGATTGTTTAAGTATAACTGAAGATATGTTCTTTCATAAAAACCAGCGGTGTGATTTAATTATTTCAAGTTTTTTCAAAAAAATCGCTTGCTGTAATAATCCGGCTGCAACAATCGGGCAAAAAAATCAGAAATAAAATCAAAAACTAATAAACTACGAGCAAGAACCCTATAAAAGACGCCCTCTAGGGTCAGCCCTAAGCCCAAAATCAGAAGGTGTTCCATCATGCATTGCAACTATCATCGCTTAGACGCGATGGTTGCAAAAAATCGGATCCTCAATGAGCTTATCTACCCCACCCCCCGTCCAGAGTCGCAATTTTTTTACCTGGTTTTGTGCCGGCAATTCTTATCTCAATGAGCCTGCCTACGCTGAGGCGGTGGCTCAACAGAAATCTCAAGCACGCGTCTCTCGTGATGTTGAGGCTGTGGCCAAATGGAGCGAGCAGTTGCAGGTTGCTCAAAATTTGAGCGAGCAAATGCATAGAAGCGACTCGCGATCGGTCCTGGAAGAAACCACGCCCTATAATTTTATTGTTCGCCCCTTTAGACTAGCGCTTCGGCGGGTGACGGTTTCCATGCGTCGGCTGATCTTAAGAGCACAAGAACAGATTAACAAAGACCAGCGATTGAGCCAGATTTTCAGATCAGCAGAGGTGATGTGGGCATTTCCGGGCGTAATTAGTCGGGTTGTTGGCAACCTCATGAGTTATTTCTTCTGGCGCCACCCAGCAGACAATGCGTCGAAGCAACAGGCACAACAGCGGGATGAATTTTCCAGAAATGACGATGACAACTTTAGTTTAAACCCACTTGTGGTTTCATCCGCTCAGGCGCAAGGGCGCTCCAGCTAATTTGCCCAATAATCTGAATCCGCCGTGCTTGGTTATCGCAGATGTTCACGTTTAGAGGCAAGCAAACAAGGCTCAAACGGTTCAAATGCGTTTAAATTTTGCAAAAAATGGGGTGAAGATTACACGCATATTCCACGGAGCCACGCGGTTCATAACACCTCATACGGTGGTTACGCTGAGCGCGTGGGAACCCATAAGCCACTGGGCAACACATGACCGTCGCCTGCAGAGACGCTACCCGCCTCGGAAGGTTCACCCTGTGAGGGGTTGTGCTCAGAGGGTATTGGCGGCTCTGAGGGATTGAAGCCTTGCTCTGGCGGCAAAGACGACTGAGGAATTTGAATCTCAATCCGAGTGCGGAAAAGCAAACTGACGGTTTCACGTTGAATGTCATACGTCAGCTGCTGAAACATGGCGTAGGCTTCACGCTTGAATTCAATCAGCGGATCTTTTTGGCCATAAGCTCTTAAGCCAATACCATCTCGCAAGGCATCGAGCCCGTGGAGGTATTCAATCCACTTGGCATCCACAATGGTGAGCAAAATATCACGCTCAATGCGCCTGAGTGGATGTTTGAGTTCAGCAAGTTGAGCCTCGGTTTTCCCAGACAGCAGCCGATCACAATCCTCTTGGTTCAGGGTGTCTGCCGCATCCATGCCGCTTAATTCAATGCCGTGTTCTGCCTGCAGTTTTTGTGCCACGTCACTCAAAACATTTTCAAGCTCTTCATAAGCACGATGGGCAGCTGCCTGTAGCACAATGACGGCCTCTTCTGCGGTTTTACCCACAATGTCATCCATCGTCAGTTGCGCCATTTGCGGAATCATCATGTGCAGCTGATCCAGAAGGTCTTTGACGGGTTCAAACATTTCTGGACCATCATTGGGCGAAGGAACCGTCGATTTTGGCTCCAAATGCGCATAGACCAACCGACTCATTTCCGCAGAAAGCATGTGCAACAGGGAGGCTCGTAAACTTTCACCCATCAGCACCTGACGACGCTGCTCGTATATCAGGTGACGTTGCTCGGTTAGGACATCGTCATAGCGAATCACGTTTTTTCGGACATCAAAATGATAGGCTTCCACCTTGCGCTGCGCACTTTCTATGGCTTTGGTGACCAAACCGGCTGTAATGGGCATGGTTTCATCCACGTTGAGCATGTCCATTAAGCCGGCTATTTTTTGCCCGCCAAATAAGCGCATCAAGCTGTCTTCCAGCGAGAGATAAAACCGGCTGGCACCTGGATCGCCCTGACGGCCTGCGCGGCCGCGGAGCTGGTTATCAATACGGCGACTTTCGTGACGCTCAGTACCAAGAATCATCAGCCCACCCAGCGATAAAACCAGCTGCTTGTCTTGCTGGGTAATAGCACGTTTTTCAGCCAAAAGAGCCTTATAAAGCGGATGATCCGGCTTGAAGAGCTCATCGGGATAATTTTTTTCAAAGGCTTCACGCGCTAAAAATTCAGGATTGCCCCCCAGCAGGATATCCGTGCCACGACCGGCCATGTTGGTAGCAATTGTGACGGCAGCTTTGCGCCCCGCTTGTGCCACAATGTAGGCTTCCTGCTCGTGATTTTTGGCATTCAGCACGTGATGCGGCACCCCGCGTTGAATGGCAACAGCGGCTTGCGCGGTAGGTTTGAGATCCAATAAGGTTTCGGCCAAGTCTGCCCAGTGGGGGCGTACGGCATCTGCCAAGGCATCCCAGGAAGGCATTTCCAGAGCATTGGGCTGCGACAAGGCTCTGTCAACTTGCGTTTTTAAAGCCTCGGATAACGTTTTAATCTTGCCGTCCTTTAAAAACTGCTGACGCAGGCGAGCTGCTTTTTCAATCAAATGCGTCCGCATCTCTTCAGGCCGTGTTAACACCTGTGAAATCCGCTCTGATTTTTCAATGGAGGTGGTCCCCACGAGCACAGGGCGGCCTTTGAGATGATGCGCCACCAGCTCTTCAACTACGCGGTAAAACTTGATTTTTTCGGTCTTGTAGACCATGTCGCCTTCATCTTTTCGGATATCGACTTTATTGGTCGGAATGGTGGTCACCGCCAAATTATAGATTTTTCCAAATTCGGCCTCTTCTGTCATGGCCGTACCGGTCATGCCAGACAATTTGGGATACAACCGAAATAAATTCTGGAACGTGATACTTGCAAGGGTTTGGGTTTCATCCTGAATGGCAACCCCTTCTTTGGCTTCCACCGATTGATGCAAACCATCGCTCCAGCGACGCCCCTCCATCAGGCGGCCGGTGAATTCATCCACAATCACCACCTGATTGTCTTTGACGACATAATCGATGTCGTTTTTAAAGAGCTCCTTGGCTTTTAAAGCTTGCAGTACGTAATGAGCCAAGTTGGTTTTAGGATCAAAAAGATCTTCAACGCCCAATAACTCCTGAACGTGATCAATACCCGATTCGGTCAAAATGATATTGCGGGCTTTTTCATCAATGGTGTAATCACAGCTTTGCTCTTGGTCATCATCCCTAGATTTGGCCTCGCCCTGCAGATGATGCACCAGCTGAGCCATAGTCTGATAAAGCTCTGCTGATTGCGCCACTTTGCCACTGATAATCAGGGGCGTTCGAGCTTCATCAATCAAGATGCTGTCGACTTCATCAACAATGGCAAAATACGGTGGCCGCTGAGACAAGGCGGCACGCGTGGTGGCCATGTTGTCTCGCAAATAATCAAACCCATACTCGTTATTGGTGCCATAGGTAATATCGGCATGGTAGGCGGCTCGCTTAAACGATTGCCCACGGCGATCATTGGAAAGAACGACCCCTGTTGAAAGCCCTAAAAAGCCGTATAAATAGCCCATCCATTCAGCGTCACGTTTTGCCAAATAATCGTTGACGGTAACCACGTGCACTCCTTTGCCAGCCAGGGCATTGAGGTAAGCAGCCAGGGTTGCAACCAGGGTTTTTCCTTCCCCGGTGCGCATTTCAGCGATGCCGCCAGAATGCAGCACGATGCCTCCCAATAACTGGACATCAAAATGGCGCATATTGAGTGCACGTTTACCCGCTTCGCGACAAACGGCAAAGGCTTCTGGCAAAAGCTCGTCTAAGGCGGCTTGCTCAAGTTCTCGATCACGCTTGGGGTCGCCAGAGGTGGCGCGGTTGCGTAAAATCTGCTGAAATCGATAGGTCTCACCGCGCAGATCTTCATCTGAGAGGGCTTCTATTCTTGAACCGAGCTCATTGATGAGATCAATAGTGGGCAAGAGTTTTTTAATCTTGCGCTCATTGGGGTGGCCGATGACTTTAAACACAAAATCAAACATGATTTTTGATAACTTGCTTTCAAAAACAGAAGGGCACGCAAACAGAGCCTTATTTTACCTTAAAAAAAGCGGGGACAATTTTGCGCACTCAACAAAGTATTACCCAATATATCCTGAAGCCATCAGCGTTCTATGTCGTGCGCTTTCTGGTACTGAACGCTCTGCCACTCAGAGAGGCTTCTGACCTTGAGGATACCTTGCTCAAGGGTGACAATTAACAGATTAGGATTCCCGGAGAGTTTATAGAGTTGACCGAGCGTTAACGGACGGGGCAATTCATGGGTGTGCTCGCTGTAGTAAGCGGCCATTTTAAGCGAGGGCAGGGGTTTATGATTGGGCGTTTTCAGGGATTCAAATTCAGAGCTTACGGCCTTGGAGGCCGCCGCAATATCGGCAAATAGTGGGGTTGTCTGCTTTGGATGCAGACTGCTGGCCGAGACAAAAACAGGCTTGCCCTGATGTTGAGGAAGAAACACCAAGGTTGAGCCAGTGTAGTGACCATTTCGGCCACTTCGTTTGAAATTTACGGCCTCCTGATGGCTGACTTTGGCGTCTATCATCGCCTGGCGCACTGTGTCGTGATCCAAAGACCCCATAAACATCGCGGCAGATTTTGAAATTTCAACCGGCGCCAAGTGCAAATTGACCTGACTGGCTTGCGATGGGGGGCTCAGCTTTCGATGCAGACTGGGGAAAATTTCTTTCAAAGGTTTTGCGATCAGTTCAGGCTTTTTTTGCGCATTTTGTGCCACATAAATCAGAAGCGTCTCAGGAGTGACTCCCTGATTATGTGCCAGCAGATTATAAAACGTCTCCATACACACATGGCATGAAGCTTGTGTTTTTAAGTAGGGATCATCATATTGGGCATTAATAACCGTAATGGCTTTAATGGTCTCATTTGGGTATGTTTCCAGGGCTTGTTTGAGGGCCTGGCGCTCAGCGCAAATTGGATCATGCGTGGCAAAAGCAATATTATTATTGACGATTGGCGACAGGTGCGGGCTTTCAAAACTAATAGTAGACCCCCACATCTCAGGCAGCTTGCTATTTAAATGGGTTTTAGCCCAAACAGCACGTTCAAACGCTTTGGATACCCAGCTTCTGAGATCGGCCTGGCCAACACCAGCCGCTTGAAGCACGCGTTGGGTATCTTCAGAAAGCGGCAAGGTATCAGGAGCAATCGCAGCAATTGTCAGAGATTTTATGCGCGCATAAGGGGAGGCCAGCTCTGGAGAAGTAACCGCAGAGGGCACCTGTCTTACAAAAAGATCCGATCGCACCTCGTCCTACTTCGAGGCACCCCCACCAAAAGAAATGGCAGCACGAAGCCTTGAGTTTGGCTGCTGGAGGCCAGAGAAGTTCAGAGAACTGGCTTGAGTCAACATAGAACCCTTTTTATATTTTGTGGCGATTTAAAAAGTTTTTTTAAACGATTTATTCAGACGCAACCCAACAATCGTGCTTGATACTAGCAACTAAATTTTCGCAAGTATGACAAAATTGAATCAGAAAGGGTACCCTTTTTTTTAGGAGTGTTGCCATTGCGTAACAAGCGTCCATAACCCTTTCAGAGAAGCGTAAGGTGCCATTTTAACCACTGATGCTGGATGCTTTTGCAAAAGGGCGCGGGCGGTGGTCTCACCAATCACCAAACAGGTGGCATCATCGAGCAAGAGACCCAGTTCTTGAAAAAGTGTGCTGGTGCTTGTAACCGCAGAAGGGCTGGTGAACATCACAGCTCGACGCCAGTGATGACGCCAGTTTTTGAGCAACGATTGTTTCTGCGGTTGCAATACGGTTGCAGGATGGGTTTCATAAAGCGGCAAGGCATGCACCTGCCAGCCTTCTTCTTGCAAGGTTTCGGCAAGCGAGGAGAGAGCTGACACAGCGCAGGGCCAAAGAATCGTGGCAGCCTGTTGGCGGCCAAACAAAGGTCTGGGTATTTCTGCAAGAAACTGACGCGCGGCATGCTCAGCGCCTGCGCCATTGCTTTGCTGTGGATAAAAATCAACCTGCAAGCCCACTGCGGTGAGAGCTTCTGCAGTTTTTTGGCCCACAGCAGCCAAGCGAGAGGCTAACAAGCGGGTAGGCCCAAAACACTGGATAAAGGCACCAACGGCAGCAGCACTGGTAAAAAACACCCATGCCGGCGGATCTGTTTTGAAATGGGTTGGCCATGGCGTCTTTACAAGGCGGGTTTCAATCATGGGCACATGCAGATAAGTCAATGAGGCCATGGCATCAGCCAGATGGTCAAAGGGGTCTTGTGCGCGATGTGGATGTGTGGCCAGCAAAAAACTGGTCAATGGGCTTTTAGCGGCACAGGTAACAGTATGCTCGGTTGTCATTAAAATATCATTTTCAAGAGAAACGTTTATGCAAGGATAACGACATTATGGAAACCGGACTGATCCTGCTTATTATAATCGTGTTGCTGTCTTTGGCGTTTGATTATATCAACGGCTTTCATGATTCTGCAAACGCCATTGCCACCGTGGTATCCACCCGTGTGTTGTCGCCAAGAACCGCTGTTATTTTTGGTGCCGTTTTAAACCTCGTTGGTGCGCTGCTGGGCACCGAAGTGGCCTCCACGGTGGGCAAGGGCATTGTGGCCTCAGGTGCGGTGACGATGCCCGTAGTGGTGTGCGCGCTGCTGGCGGCCATTGTGTGGAATCTCATTACCTGGGCGAAGGGGTTGCCCTCCAGCTCTTCGCATGCGCTGATTGGCGCGTTGGTGGGCGCCGTATTGGGGAATTCAGCGTTTAATCTTCAAGACATTCAATGGCAGGCGCTTTCTGGCAAGGTGTTAATCCCAATGGTGGCCTCGCCCGTGACGGGGTTTGTTATTAGCTACATGGTCATGGTGGCACTGACCTGGTGGGTGCATCAATGGTCATTGCCGCTGATAAACCGCGTATTTGGCCGGCTTCAGATTGTGTCGGCGGGTTTTATGGCCTTAAGTCATGGCCATAATGATGCGCAAAAATCAATGGGCATTATTGCCCTGGCGCTGTTTACGATTTATCCCGAAAAAGGGTTTCAGGTGGACACCTGGGTGATTTTGGCCTGCGCGCTGGCCATGGGTCTGGGGACGCTGAGCGGCGGCTGGAAGATTATTCGAACCCTGGGCACCAAAATGATCAAACTGCAGCCCATTCATGGCTTTGCTGCCGAAACCGCCGCCTCCGGGGTGATTATGCTGGCCAGTCACTATGGTATTCCGCT
>JAYKJM010000029.1:0-18152 GCA_035285385.1 Vampirovibrionales bacterium | reverse complement strand
CATCGCGCGTGGCACGATTGGAGGAAACCGTTTTCGGTCAGTTAAGCTCAGAACCCATAGCTCAGCGCATCTCACGTTTGTGTGATGCCGTACCTATTGAGACTGCTGCGATTTCTAGGCCACCAACGGCCACATCACTTGCCGAGCCAAAGACAAGTCCCAATTTTCAACCACCGGATCAACCTGCTTTTCAGCCCGATCGCGTGCCATCCGGCCAGGCCAATGTCAATCCAAATCCTGATGCTAACGCCTTGTCACATCAGCCCACTGGCTTCTACGATGATCCGGATTCACCCGCCCCTTCTGAAAATCCCGCTTTTACAAATCCTCCAAATGCCTCTTATTTTGGTAGCAGCCCAGAAGATGCCGATATGGCGGCTGCCCTGACCAATTTGGAGCAAAAACTATTTGGGCAAACCTATCCGATGGAATCTATTGAAAGCCGCCTTTCGCGCCTGGAAATCAAGCTGTTTCAGCAGCCAGCGCCTCAGGGAGCCACCATTGCCCAACGTTTTGAGCGTCTGGTGGCAGTGGCCGCCACCGATAAACACCTGAATCAACCCTCGGCCATTGGCGGTGGTGGGTTTTGGGGTACCGCCCTGCCTGTTATTATCATGTTGCTGCCGCTTTTGCTTTAAATTGTCAGATTTTTTTAGATTCTTAAGACGCCTCAGTTTTTTCGCCCTCAGCGGCATCTGAGGCTGGTGCGGTTTTTGCCTCACTGGCAGAATCTGAGGCAAGCGTCTGGTGTCTCTCAGGGTCAGCTTCTTCTGCGCCCGAAGCCTCAGAAACTTCAGCAGCGTCAGGATTTTCAGCAGGCTTTAAAAATTTATTGTAACCAAAGACGGCCGCACCGACGGCTGCCGCTATCAGCAAGAGGCTTTTTAACGGATTACCCTCGGATGTTTTTTGGCCAACTTGCCGCACACTGCCATCAGGATTCATTTGAAACGCCCCACTGGCGTTTGAGGCCGGTGCCGAACCCGAAACAGCAGAAGCAGGTGCAGGCGATGCCGTTGGCACCCCGCCAGAAGGCGCGGCGCTCATTCCCGAAGGATCCATGGGGGGTTGGCCTTGCAAGGCGCTGAAGCTATCCATCGGGTTGGTGCTAACAGCTGGCATGGCAGGCGATGCGGAGCTCATCGCTGGGCTTGGCATCATGTAGCCTGATGCCTGTAACATAGCAGGCTGGGACGACATGGCCTGATAGGGGGCGTAAGGCGACGATGGCACTCCTTGCATGGCAACGCTCATAAGTTCAAACAAGCTCCTTCTTCAATACTCGGCACTAAAAAATTATGCTCTTGAGGTTTTTATTTGAGGCTTTCATGTTGATTAAATCGTCTGAAAGCATGGCGTTGCTAGTAAATCGATCAAGGTAACAAATTTGTGATATTTTAGTGTCAAGCATTCCTTTTTATTGAACTTGGAGGTCATACGCCATGGGTTGCCCAACTTTAACCTTTGACTGGACATCATCCCCGCTTGAAACCCTTGCCGCAGATGCGCTGCTCATTGCGGTCAAAACACCTCCAGGGCTGGATGCCTCCAATAGCGTCCATGATAAAAACAGCAAAGCGCCAAAATGGATGACCATTGATCCTGCCAGTAGTCTGGCAACGTTGGATGCCGCTTTAAAAGGCCTTGTTCAACAAGCCATTGAAGAAGAACGTTTCACAGGCGCCAAAGGCAGTACGGTTATTATTCGCGTTGCCGCTTCTGATGCCGCCAGCGCTTGCAAGCGTATTGTGCTTGTCGGCGTTGGAACCCCAAAACAACACCATGCTCGAGAGCTCAAAAAAAGCCTGCTTAAAGGTGCCTCTGCAGCTCTTTCGCCCGATTGGGTGTCATCTCTGGCAGTATGCCTTTGCGTGCAAGACAGCTGCTGTGCGCAGTTGTCTGAAAATCTCTTGCGCGCTGTGGTGGATGGTATTTACGCGGCCACCTATCAGTCCATGGAAGCTAAGGCCGATAACGCATCGAAACTTGCCAGCGTTCTTCTGCACCAGGGGCAAGCGCCAAGTGCGCAGCAGCAGGCAGATCTCAAGGTACTTCAGGCCTCTGCGCTGGCCAAGGCATTTGCCAAGGATTATGTCAATCACCCCTCGAATTTGAAATCAACCCAAACAATGGTTGATGCGGCCAACAGCTTGAGCGCTTATTGTGGGGTAGAAGTGGCCGTTGAAGTAAATCCGGAGTGGATAGCGCAACACATGCCCTGTTTTTACACCGTGGCGTTGGGGTCGGTGCAAAGTGACCCTCCCAAGTGGATTCGAGTTACCGTGAAGCCCGAGGGTGAGATTAAAACACATATTGCCCTGGTGGGTAAAACCGTTGTCTTTGATACGGGCGGCTATCAGGTTAAGCCTGACAATTACATGTGCACCATGAAAGGGGATATGACCGGCGGAGCTGTTACCCTGGGGGCCATTAAGGCGTTGGGTGAGCTGGGTGGTAAATTGGCACTCAAGCAGGGCGTTATGGTCTCGGCTTATTTGGCCGCCACCCCGAACAAAATTGATAGTTTGGCCATGCTTCCGGATTCTATCGTCAACACCACGTGTGGCAAAAAGGTTGAAATCCGACACACCGATGCCGAGGGTCGACTGACCTTGATTGATGCTGTGGCCATGGCCGCCAAAGAGTCTACAGAAAAAGGCGTCACGCCAGATGTTATTGTGACGACCGCGACCTTGACTGGCTCTGCCTCAAGGGCCGTTGGTGAATGTATTGCCGTCATGGCCAATCAAGAGGCCATTGAAGGCGGCTGGGCGGAAAAACTTCTCAATGCCGCCAAAAAAGCCGGGGATCCTGCCCAAGCCCTTGATGTGTGGGAAAGTGATTTTGATGATATCAAGAGCAAGCTTGACGGGGCGGATATCATCAACACCAGTCAGAACAAGAATCGTGGGGCCCAGTCGGCAGCGGCATTCGTCATGAGTGGGGCTCCTGCAGGCCAAGCCTTGATTCATCTCGATATTGCAGGGGCGGATATGACGGGTGACGAAAAGGCAACCGGCATTGCACAAGATACGCTTATTGAATTTGTGCTCTCTGCCTTGCGTGCCTGAGGTCTGGCCCTGGTATTAAATTCTGATGGTTGAGTTTCCTGATAGCAGCCCTTGTCTGTGGTTTTGATGTTTCTATGTCTGCTAAGCAGCTTTTGATGCGTCAAAATTCGAAAATAGTCGTGCTTATACAGATGAAATAAGATATACTGTACCCATCTAACTTTTAGCCCTATTTAACAATAGTAGTGACGCTGGTTTAGCCGTTTTAATAGAGAGAGAGAGAAAGCGGGTCGCTTCCATGGTGTCATCCAGAATTTTGACGCTTGAAAAGCCTGTTCAAAAAAACAACCACGCGTTGTCATATCATTATTCTATGTCGCATGCCGCCCAATGGCTTGGGTTGAGCAGAGGTGGGGTGTTAAGGCTTTTACGCATCTTTTGGCTTCGGCTTGATGGCGATGGCTTTCCAGTGCTTGACTCTTGGCGAGTACCCGAGCGCGCCTTCAAAAGAGAAGCTGAGGGGCGCACAATGAACATTCAACCCGAATGGACTCAACATACGGTTGGCTTTTTTTCAAAACCTGCGTATCTTTCAAATCAGATGAGGTCATCGGCAGGCCAAACCCCGATTCTTAGGGTTTATTCCTCAGCAGATAGCCCTTCTCAACCCAACAATAACAACATTATATCGACTCAGTCCACACACACTGAAGAGAGACACTCTTGTTTCCGCCCGGAAGCCTTGCAACTGCTTTGGCTTCTAAAATCTGGGCTCGCTCGAGGCGACTCGCTCTCCGTGTTGCGTCAAGTGCTTGCCCAGCAAGCCATTCTGTTTCCAAAAGCCCATCGAAGTCCGGAGGCTTTTCGCACCATGTTTGCTTCCAAGCCGTTTGAGTTGTCAGCGGCCATCCAGACTGATGATCACAGAGTAGCAGCGGCCTCATCGCAGGCCATCTCAGGCAAATCTTTATTGGACGATGCGGATATGAATTTTTTGGATAGCCTCACCCCAACCTATCAACAAAATGCTTGGTTGCTACCCGATATGACTCCTCTGACGAGCGCGTCTTCTTACGAGAGCTTGCGGGTGCAAAATAACAGAGCCATCCCTAAATCAGATCCTAATAATGACAGGGTGGGCGGCTCCTCAGGCGAGATCGCAGATTCAAATCATAAGGTCGCATTTGGCTTTAACAAGTTGCCTGAGGATGAGACGACGGTGAGCATGTTTGGCTGGTTACTCAAACGGCTTCGCCTGCAGCAAGCGGATGCCACAGATAATGAGACTGTTTTAAAGGATAACACTGCGCCCTCTATTGTCTTTGATGCCTCCCAACAAACACCTGATGCTCTTAAGGCCAATGCGGCCACAGGTGCTCAACAGCAAAGCTGGTCTGCTCAACACTTAAAATCTGAAGCCCAACGGGTACGCAACGCCTTTATCAACGGCTAATGAGCCGCTTGAAACGCGTGCGCTTTTAATTGCTCCAAACTAACATACTCCAATGCCATTTCGTGCGTTGACTCCAGAATAACGCTTGGCGCCAGGCCATCATCAAAGGCTTGTTTCCAGCGCGGTGCGCACAAACACCAGCGATCGCCGGCTTTAAGCCCTGGAAAATGATAGTCTGGATTGGGCGTGGAGAGATCATTGCCTTGAGCTTTGGAATAGGTTAAAAACTGCTCAGTCAGCTGAACACAAACGGTATGCGAGCCAAAATCTGAAGCATCGGTGTTGCAACAGCCATCTCGAAAATAGCCCGTCAGCGGATCCTGGCTACAAGGCTGCAAAGGTGTCCCTAAAACATTCTTGGCTACGGATTCATTTGTTTTGGACATGACGTGTAAGGTCTCCTGCGACTCTGTTAGTTCTAAACGAGGGATGGCTCTTACGAGAGTTTGACACGAGGGGCACACGAGCACATGAGTGTCGTGATGCCGTGATGGATACGTTGCCTTGTGAATGGTTTTTAGGATTTGTATCACCCTTATTTTAGCGCGAAGTAAATTTTTGCACACATTGGTCGATAGCCTGAATAATCGCAATTACTGAACGTGTCAGTAGGCCCGCTTACGCTCGTCATTTTGCAGGATTTATCAAATGTCTGCCAGAAATATTCCGATGCCTAAGTCCCTTGACGTTTTAGACAATATCCCTTGTGAAAATACACTTTTCCGCCAACCTCAGGAATTTTCAACACCCTCGGTTGAGGATTATTCTGTTAAAACGATCAATCAGCTTTCAGTCATAACGGCCAATGATGAGATTTCGGAGGCTACGATCGCCATCGACACCTTGGTGTTGCAGTACTTGGGGCAAAAAAAAACAAATGCTGACCGTCAAAAACTTCGAAATAAAATTGTTGCCGCCTGTTTGCCCTATGTGCAACGATTAGCCAAGAATTTAGCCCGACGTTCTGATGACCCCGTTGAAGATTTGATTCAGGTGGGTACCATTGGGCTAATGAAAGCCCTTGATCGGTTTAATCCGCTTGCGGGCACACAGTTTAAAACCTATGCCACCTGCTATATAAACGGCGAAATTCGGCATTACCTTCGCGACCAGGTTGCCATGATTAAACCATCGCGCAAGGCCTATGAGCTCTACTACCGGATGAATCAAATTGTTGAGCGCCTGAGCCATCACCTGGGGCGTACGCCAACAGACTTTGAAATTGCCCAGGAGCTGGAATGCCCGGTCACAGAGCTCCATCAGGCTCGGGTCATTAATCAACGCAGTCAGACCTTATCGCTTGATCATTATCAAATTGGGCATCAGAGCGATGAGCCCTCTTATATTGAACGGTTGGTTGATGATAAACATTCGGATTCGCGATTGAATCATGAAAATCGACTCATGATTGACAAAGCGCTCCAGAAGCTGAAGCCGGAGCTTCGCATTGTGATACAACTTACTTATTTTGAAGATCGGACTCAAACTGAAATTGCTCATCGCCTCAAGATTTCCCAAATGCAAGTCAGCCGCCGTCTCAAAAAAGCCATGGATCTGCTCGCTCAGTGTTTGACAGATAGTTAGGAATGATTTTATTGTTTGTACTATAAGAAGCTGCACTATTGCAGAGTTTGGGTGATTTTTTTAAACGCAATGCGCTTTATCATGGTCATTTCGCTATCAAGCTGACGCTGTTGCAGGAGCAAAAAAATGACATTTATCGCTTCCTTGCTCAGGCCGTCGACCAGAACGCCGCAATATCCTAAGCAGGTATCATCGTGTTGGCCAAATAGGCAAAGCATTATTCAATGAGCTTACAATTTTTACTGTCGCCATGGCTGCCCTCGCATTGTGAACCCATTACGGCGCTTGCGGCCGTCTTTGGCCTCATGCTTGGTAGTTTTCTCAACGTTGTTGGGCTTCGATTGCTTTGCCAACAATCTGTCGTCTTCCCGGGCTCGCATTGTCCAAATTGCGAAAAACCACTGCAGTGTTGGGAAAATATACCCCTCATCAGCTATCTGCTTTTAAGGGGCAAATGTTCGGGTTGTCGTGCTGGCATACATTGGCAGTACCCAGCAATTGAGCTATTGAGCGGCGCTTTGTTCGCTCTTTTAGTCTGGCAGTGGGGTGTCAGTTTATCCACGGTGCTGTTGGGTTATCTTTTGTCTAATTTGGTGGTGGTTCTTATAACCGATTGCCGCCAAAGCCTTATTTATCATATGAATACCCTTCCCCTAATTCCTTCGGGGCTACTTTTTGCTTCATTAAACAGTTTGATTGCTTATTCCACTTTTCCAGGCCATGGCTTTATAGATGCCCTTCTTGGTATTGCCCTTGCTGCGGCGATTTTTGAAGGATTGATTCTGTTAACACGCCTGATGGTTGGTAGCGATGGTTTTGGTCATGGTGATACCCTTTTAATGATGGGCGTTGGTGCGTTTTTTGGCTGGAAATTTACGCTTGCGGCAATTTTTCTGGGATTTGTGCTGCAATCGCTGGCGGCGTTGCCCCTGATGATCACCTCCTGGATTCAAGCCCGCCGCTACCTTCTGATGGCTTCAGGGTTGGCCGCCTTGACCTTTGCCGCCTTGCCCCTGTTATTGCCCATCTTAAGCCTGCCCAATTCCTTGACGGTGAGTTTGGGCTGTTGTGTGCTGAGCTTGTTGATGCTGGTTGTGTTTATGCGAGAAATTCGTCAAGCGGCCTGCTACACATCTCTGCCTCTCGGGCCAGCACTGGTGGCGGCCACCCTGGTATTGGTTTTTGGTCGCTTTGCGCTTATGAAGTGGCTGCCACAGCTTGCGCTGCTTTAAATTTATTGCAATACCATGCCGAGGCGGCTAATTCGCCAGTTTAGCGCATCAGAAGACGGCTGCTCTGAATGGCGCTCTAAAAGGCTTGAAAGTACCCACTGCGGTTTAGCCCAAATCGGCAGGGGATCTTGCACCTTCGGCTTGTGAATGGAGAGCTGCAAGCCTTCCTGAACCCAACTCATCTGGGCAATAAAGGGCCTCAGGTTTACAGGCACAGATTTCTCTTCTGAAGATGTCTCATTATCTACCAACGGCAAAAACATCAGCGGCTCAGAGCCATCATGCCACTGAGCAACCCAGTCTTTGAGGGCTGCCTGAGTCGCGGCATCAAAATCTGCTGGCGGACGAAGCAAATAGTTAACCTGACGGGTTTGCTTGTCTATACTCGGTGCTGTTGGCGCCAAAGCGTCTACGGCATAGGCTTGCCCGTCAGTGGGTAACGATTTATTCAGGGCGTTGAGCCAATGACGCCAATCTGGCGAGGGGTCAACACTTTGAGACAGGCACACATCAAGATATTCTGAAAAACCATCCCAAAAGAGCGGCAGGGGGGAGCCCACGCTGATTTTTGGTTTAGGATTAAACCCTTGCGTATATGCCAGAGGCAACCCCGATTGCGCCACCGCGCGGTAGATCATACGCAGCCAATCAAGATGAGACAGAAATCTTAGTTTGCCTCGTTTCTCAAGCGTGAAACGCAATTTCTGAACCACATCCACCGGTAATTGTGTTTTAGAGAGATGGTTGAATGGTGCCTGATGGCGGTTTGCAATGGTATCAGCATCTGTAAAATTTGCTTTTGGCACATTATCAAGAGTCTTTTTGTGCGCACTGGCTTCAGAGAATATTGGCTGTACCCCAAACGTGGCGCAAACGCCGCAGGTATTGCAGGCATCAAAACAGGCTTCTGTGCTGGCCGCCGCCAATGCTTTTTGATATTCACTCTTGAGCCAGCTTTTACTCAAGCCCACATCAATCACATCCCAAGGCAGTGGCTCATCCGGATGAATGTACCAGGTACTCGACACTTCATCGGCGTTGTAGCCAGCTTCTTCAAGAGCGCTGGTCAGGGCTTCAAAGTTGGCCAGATCTTCCCATGCATCCAGATAGGCTCCGCGACGGTAGGCCTCAAGCAAGACTGGCCCCAGTCGTGCATCACCCCGACCAATAACCGCTTCCAGTTTACTGATAATGGGGGTGGTGGTATTGGTCTTAACCCCCTTGATGCCTCGCAAGCGTTCTCGTAAATACTGGATTTTTTCTTGAAGCGTCTGCAGGCTTGCTTGGGGATGCCACTGAAAGGGAGTGTGCGGCTTGGGGACAAAGTTGGACAGCGTAATGTTAATTTCAAGCCGTTTTGGACGACGTTCACCGCGCTGCACGCCGATGTCGTGACACAGAGATTGTAACCGCTTGACCATGCTCACAATGCCATCGAGATCCGCATCTGTTTCCGTGGGCAGACCTATCATAAAATAGAGCTTTACCTTCTGCCAGCCTGCTTTGTAGGCTGTCGTGACCGCCCGCTCAATGTCGGCATCCGTCAGGTTTTTATTAATGACATCGCGCAGTCGCGGGGTACCCGCTTCTGGAGCAAACGTGAGCGTGCTTTTGCGAACTGTTTGCACGGCTTCGGCCACTTCTAGGTTAAAGCGATCCGCGCGTTGGCTGGGCAGTGACAGTGAGGCATTTTTGGTTTTTAACGCCTCAGAGACCCCCAGAATCAGCGGCTTGAGATCTGAATAATCAGCAATGGACAAAGACAAAAGCGAGCACTCTTCATAGCCGGTTTTTTCAAGTTCTTTGAGGGCTTTTTGGGCGATTTCATCCACGTTTTGCTCGCGGGCGGGCAAATTAATGAAGCCTGGCTGACAAAAACGGCACATGCGATCGCAGCCACGGCGCGCCTCCACCACCGCGCGATCATGGACGGCCTGCACTGCGGGAATCAGGGGCGCAATGTCGATGGTTTGTTTGGAAATATCATAAATACGTTTATAGACTGCCGCAGATGAAGATGGTCGGGTGGCTTGATTCTCGAGACGGTTTTTTTTGTCAGAAATATCAGGTACGTAAACGCTATCAACCTCCGACAAAGCGTTTAGGGTATCTGTTCGAGACCAGCCTTTTTGCTTGCCTTCGGCAATAACAGCCATTACGTCAATGAGGAGTTCTTCCCCGTCACCAATCATAAAAGCATCAATAAAGGGCGACAGGGGCATTGGGTTGGTTGCTCCCGGCCCTCCTGCCATAATGATAGGCCATTGCAGAGCATCCTGGGTGTCTGGCCTCTGGTTTAAAGCCGGCTCAGAAGTATTATCACGATCGTGGCGATAAAATGGGATGCCGCTGCTTTCCAGAAGGCCAAAAATCGTCGTGTAATTGAGCTCATACTGTAAGCTGAAGGCCACCATGTCAAAACTGCCCAGCGGCATGAGCGTTTCAACGCCCCATAGCGGAATTTGATGCTCACTCAACTGGGCTTTGAGGTCTTTGGCCGGGGCGTAGACGCGATCACAAAGGTAATTGGGGTGCTGGTTCACCACACTGTAGAGCAATTTCAAGCCATAGTTTGAAATGCCAATTTCATATAAATCCGGAAAGGCAAGTGCCATGCGGGCGGTGGCATGCGCCCAAGGTTTGCGATAGGCTCCCTGCTCTAAACCCATGTAACGGGCAGGCTTGAAGACGCTCGGCAGCAGGCGGGTTTGTAGCATCGTTTCATCAACCGCAATGGGTGAGCGTGTGCGCTTTGGCCAGGGTTGACTCAAAAATGGACTTGTGGCTGAGGGCTGTTTCAACAGGGCTTCAGAATCAGAAAGTGTGGAGGGCATCATGATTTTATTTTAGGGCAAAGGAATGCTCTCACCAAATACCGGGGCTCTTCCTTGGATGTTTTGGAGTATTTTTGGGTGTTTTTGACTTAGTCTACAACCGCCCACAGCGCGGTGATGTTTTCTTGCCAGATGCGCTCATCAAGGGCTTCAGAGGTGTCTGGATAGCCGGGGGTCGGCTCATTGAGATCGGGTAATTCTAGGGTTATTGTCGGGATTTGCCGCTCAACGCCAGCCCAATTACCAAAGGATCCGGGGGTGGGATACCCAATATTGGCGGTTACCGGGTAACCATTATGAGCCGCCATGGTCTCGGCCAGATGAAGGGTTTCAGGCAGTGGGCCATCGTAATTAACCACCCGATAAGGAGAATGAATGCTCACAATCACCCGAGGTTGAAGATGCTCAATGACACGCATCAGCGCCTGGGTTTCTGGTTCGCTGGCTGGGGTTGAGCCACCAAAGTAAGGAGAGCCTGGTTTTTCGGTATTTTCTCGCCAGTTGCGGGTCGGCCAATTGCGATTTAAATCTACCTTGTTGGCGTTGACGCGCGAGCCGGCGGCCACCCCATCAGGATTTAGACAGGGCAGCACGGCAATGTAAAAAGATCGTTGTTTGACGCTATCATGCTCAATATTATTGAGCCAACGCACTAAAAATCGCTCTGAAATGGCCTCATCGCCATGAAAGGCACCCACGATTAACGCCTGCAAGGGAGCCTGCTCGGGATAATTCACCGTTTTTATCAGCGTCATCCGCAGGGGGCGATCTTGCACAGACAAGCCGATCGTGACAGTTTGCCACGTTAAGGTTAATGAACTGCTCATGGTGATGGTATCATACCACTTGAAAACGTTGGCCAAGCGGTCGCGGCTGAGTGCGCAAGCATTTTGCTGAGGAAAGTCCGGGCTCCGCAGGGCAGGTTGCCGGGTAACGCCCGGTGCGGGTAATCGCGAGGATAGTGCCACAGAAATGAAAACCGCCGATGACACTGCTGTTTTTCAGCATGGACAGGCAAGGGTGCAACGGAGGTGTAAGAGACCCCCGGCCGAGCCGAAAGACTCGGGCCAGGTAAACCCCAACTGTGTGCAAGGCAAGGGTAGATTGCCGCATCAGCTGCAATCCAGACGGCCCGTCTGATGCCCCGAACCGCTAGAGTTTGTCAGCAATGGCAAACGGAGACAGATGATCGCTCAAACAGAACCCGGCTTATGGCCAACGTTTTCTTTTATGACTTCTGAGTTCAGAGCCTTGCGCTTTTGACCTTGTTGCTTGAAGCGGTATGCTAGAGTTTAGCTCAGTCTGTTGAGTCAGCATGTGAGCCTAGAACACACAGTTTCTAGAATACGCAGTTTATTGTTAGCGCTATTTTTCAGAGCCCTCTGCCATGCCTAATCTTAAAGACATTCGTCGCCGTATCAAAAGTGTCAAAAGCACCCAAAAAATTACACAAGCCATGCGAATGGTGGCTGCAGCCAAGGTAAAGCGGGCAGAAAACCGCATTAAAAACGCGCGGCCGTATTTAGGCACCCTCAATGCGCTGATGTCCAGGGTTGTGTGTGCCCTTAAAGCCAATGGTGACTTGGCCGCCCTTGAGGCCGATCGTGTTAAAAATCTCTCTCTGCTGCAATCTCGGCCAATTAAAACTGTGGGTCTGCTTATTCTGACCTCAGATCGCGGTTTGTGTGGCGCCTACAATGCCAACGTTTTGCGTCAGGCGCTGCAGCTCAAGCAGCTCTATGAGTCTCAGGCTCTGAAGGTTAAGCTTTATGCCGTGGGTAGTAAAGCCGTTCAGGCCTTTTCAAGGCTGGGTGTCAAACCTGACGATTTTCTAGGGCGTATGAGCCAAATGTCAGCCGCCCCCACCGTGTCTGATGCTCGTCAAATTGTGGCCACGTTGAGCAATGCTTATCAAGACAGTCACATTGATCAGCTTGTTGTGCTCTCGACAAGGTTTCGCTCGCTGATTTCTTTTAAAGTAGAAAAATTCACGCTGCTTCCGCTCGATGCTACGCAGCTGACACAAGACACCCCAACCTCAGAATCAGTGCCATCTGAAACCACACTGACGCCCACTTCTTCAGAATTGTTGTTAGAGCCCTCACCGGCGATGGTGCTCGATAATCTGGTGCCCATGTACCTTCAGCAAACCGTCTTTGGCCTGCTGCTCGATGCCGCTGCCAGCGAACTGGGTGCCCGCATGACCGCCATGGCTAATGCCAGCAACAACGCCCGCGATATGCTGAATCGCTTAACGCTGCTGTATAACAAAGCTCGCCAAACCAGTATTACGCAAGAAATTCTTGAAGTGGTGAGCGGCGCTGAAGCGTTGCGTTAAAATGCTTCTTTCTCCGCGCGCATGATGCCCGCCGCTAAAAGTGTCAGATCTTGCCCCTACCCTTCTTCTTTCGGGCAAGGACCATGGTTATTCGTGCCCGGCGTGCTATCCAGCACCATGAAAATCAACATGACAATGGGGCCAAGCAGAGGAAGCAAATCAATCAAAATCCACCACCCGCTGCGATTGGTGTCATGCAAACGGCGCACGGTCACTGCCATCAGAGGGAGCAATATGGCAAACGTATAAAGGGTTGACAGTGCACCAACGTCAGCAAAAAGGAGGCCTAACAGGCCGTCCACAATATAGAAACCGATGGATATTAAGATATTAAACAACATAAAAAACCAATATTCTTTGCGACGAGCACGCCCATGGAATTGAGCATATTTTTTCAATGCTTCTAAATACCAGTTCATGATGCCACTGCCCTCCCAGCCGAAAAATACAAACACATATCAAAATGTATCTGCTAAAACCAATTAGGCAATCAGCAGTTGCTCAGACAGCCATTGAGCCTCCTCGGGTGATAATTCCTGAAGGACGCTGGCTTCAATGGCTTGGCTGTAGGTGCTCAACCAGGCTTTTTCAGCATGGCTCAACCACGACCAGTCAATCAATTTTGGGTCAAAGGGAATTTGCGTCAGCGTTTTGAAGCGCAGCCATTCAGGATTATCTTCATCCACAACAACCTCAGCCAGATTCTCCAGGCGAATGCCCCCCCAGCCAGGCTCATAGTAGCCAGGCTCTATGCTGGTAATCATGCCAGGCTCTAGCGGTGTCTCGGCGCGCTTATGAATGCCATTGGGGCCTTCATGTACACTTAAATACGCCCCCACCCCATGGCCGCTACCGTGACCAAAATCCAGATAGGCTTGCCACAAGGGGGAGCGTGTAATACCGTCGAGCTGAGCACCCGTGGTGCCGGCAGGAAAAACTTGAGAAGACACCGCAATGAGACTTTTCAATACGGCCGTATAGGCCTGTTTTTGTTTTAGGGTTGCCCGTGTTGAGGCATTGCCTATCAGAACCGTTCGTGTCGCATCCGTGGTTCCCATAAACGGTTTAGAGGCTTCTGAAGCGTCAAGCCCCAGATATTGCCCACCGGAGTCAATCAGTAAAAAGTTACTGGCTACAAGGGGCACAGATGCACTGGGATTACTGTAGTGCACAATGGCACTATGGCTTGCCGCCCCCACGATGGAAGGAAAACTTAAGTCCTGACAGGCGGGATCGTCAAAATAACGCTGGCGCAAATAGTCTGCCACATCCGCTTCGGAGAGCTGCTCGGGGGTTTGACGGCTAAGCCAGGCCAACATTTTAATAATGGCCACACTGGCTCGTCGAACCGCCTCTTGCATCCCGTCGCATTCTGTTTGGTTTTTAACGGCTTTTAATTTTGTCACAGGATTGATGCTATCAAGCTGACGGAGGTTGGGGGCATGGGCGCTCAACGTGTCTGAAACTGCTTGACTGACGTTGGCTGAATCTAGCCAGCAACAATCATTTGGGGTTAGGGTTGAGGCCAAATCGCCCAGAACCTGCCAAAAGCTCTCCAGAGGGCTTACTTGAACATTTAGAATCTTTAACGCTGCTTTGCTGGCTTCTGACAGTGTACCTTCGTGCACAAAAAGCCAGCTTTTATCTAAACTCACAATGGCGTAGGCAAATCCCACCGGGCTATGTGGAATATCGCCTCCTCGCAAATTAAAGAGCCAAGCAATTTCATCCAGTTTAACGAGGGGTAACAGCGTGGCGCCTTTTGCCTGCATGGCCGCCCTGACGTCTTCAAATTTGGCCTGGCTTGATTGCCCTGCTACGCTTTCTGGCAGGGTTGTCCACAACGCGGGCACCACAGCCACGGTTTGGCCAAGTGCCTGCCGAACACTGGCGACAAGCCCGGATGAAGAAACCCACTGAAGGCCACGAGTTTCTTTTTGTAAATGGGTGCACTGGCGCACGCTGATTTGCTCATAATCAGCGCCAATTCGGCTTTGAAGGGGCAGCGCCTGCAATAATTGATGCATTGTTTTGGCATGGGGTGAGCCCAGTTTGACCACCTCAATCAAGTGCTCATCCACTTGCTGTGGCGCTTGGGCATGATATCGAGAATCTACGGTGAGCCAGGCATGCGTTTGGGTCAGCAGCAGGTCGCCGGCTGAGCCATCAAAGCCAGTAAGCCATGCCCGGTGCTGCCAGGGTGGGGCTACATACTCACTCAAATGGCTATCAGCCGTCAAAATCAAGACAGCATCCAGCCCTTTGGAGGCCATCGCCTTGCGCAGTGCATTCAAACGATCCCGCGTTGACACAAAACATTGCCTCCAAAAAACCCGATTTTAACCATCTCGTTGCTTAGTATTAAAACGCAAATCTTCATATTGCGTAACAACCCGTTCCCAAATTGATTAAACCTTGTTTTTATATCAATGTGAGCGATGAGAAAAAACTCTCACCCTCCGAAAAATCGAAGACTTAACTCAGGTAAATCAAATGAAATCGGAAATATTAAAAGTCGTAATAAAACCTAAATATTTCCTGAAAAAACAATCCGGTGTGTTTAAAATAATTGTGGATGATACAGGTCATCGCCTCTTGCGACAGAATCACTGACGAGACGGTCATGGTGTCCTTATTGTTGGAAGAATATTTATTAATATGATGCCTCAAACAACGGAGAGGCCGCTAACTTGGTTGAAACCTCAACGAGATTTTTAAACAACATTTTATTAAATGGATGAACGGGTGGTTTTACTTCAGAATTCGATGCCTGAGCGTCTTGCAGTTCTGACCATTTTCGGAGCAATCCTCATAGCTTTTTAAGTTTACTTCATACTCTCTCTCCTCTCTCTCCTCGGATCGTCAAAGGATTCGGCCCCATTGTGAAAACGATGGGGGTTTTTTTTTGAAAACCACTTTAAAAAAGCCAGAAACCTTTTAATCAGAGAATTATTGAGATGTAAGCCTCAGTAAACGATTCACCCGTGGTGTCAAAATTCAGTTAAATCTGGCTAATTAAACGAAGACACTCGCGAATGACAACAGGGCGCCAGGAGGCCGGCTGTAACCAAGCCACCAAACGTGACGCTTCTATCGCGACATTTTCTTCTGGCAACCCGCCACTTACCCAAACCACCGGATTGGGCATGCGGTTTACAAGGGCAGGCAACCCCTGCCCCATTTTAGGCAGACAGCTGACAACCACCATCAAACAATCGGGCGCAACGGCGCATTGCGCTAAATCTGGAAGGGCTTCTGGGGTATACGGAATCACCTGGAGGCGATCGACATGCATGCGTGGCAAAACATGCTCAAAAGGTTCAAAAAAATCGGGTTCACCAAGCGGTAAATCAACGGCCAAGCTGTGCCAGGCTGTTCGATCAGGCACTAGCCAACACTGAGGCCGGTTTTGCCAAGGCATCAAAATATCTTCCAGCCTGGGGTTAAGAATATGTCTGGCCCATTGGGTTGCTTCAGACTGAAAGGCTTCTTGCGGCCATACAACGTCGTCAGAAGCAGACGAGCACTCAGAAATATAGGTTTCCTTTGCCCGTTGAATGCGACGCAGCGCCTGCTGATGCTGCTTCATCAAGTCAGTATCTGCCATGATTGCTTGCGTCAACGCATCGACAATGGCTTCTGTCGTCTCATCCAGGGTTCGGTAAAGCAAAATATCATGGCCAGCACGACAAGCCGACAGAGCCAGCTGAATGGCCGCCTCTTGCGTTGGGTGTGACAACGTGCAAACCGCCCCCATGCTCAGATCATCCGTGAGCACAAGCCCATCAAAAGCAAGCTCGTCACGTAAGAGGGTTTCAATGATGCCGCGACTTAAGGAGGCAGGGGTATTTTCAGGCTCGTTAAAACGAGAATTCAAAAGCGGGTAAGCGGCATGGGCAACCATCACCGCGGGGAGATCCGCTTGAATTAAGGCTTTAAATGGGGCAAGCATGTCGAGGTCAAAGTGCAAGACTGGGCGATCCCTGTGAGAATCCAGCTTGCTGTTGCCGTGCCCCGGAAAATGCTTGGCCATGGCCATGACACCATTGCCCTTTAACGCTTCAAACACAGCAAGTCCTGCTTGAGTCACCTGATGTGACGTTTGACCATACGATCGCACGTGAATCACAGGGTTATCCGGCTCATTATTAATATCCAGACATGGGGTGCAGCTACTATGAAAACCCAAGATCCTCAAGGCTTTTGCTTGCGTGCCGACCGCCTGATGAATGAGAGTCGGATACTGTCCAAGCGCCCACGGACTCGGCAAGCTTGGAAACATCGTCCAGGGGAGCCGCTCAACCGGGCCTCCTTCCTGATCGACCCAAATCCAGGCAGGGGGGGCTCCAAGTGGAATTGAACGCTGGAAATCCTTAATTTGGGCTCGTACCGCCTCGGCAGATAGCACGGATGCTCCATGCTGAATATTGTCTCGAAACAAAATCAAGCCACCGAGGCCTTCTTGCAAGGCCTTAAAGACAAGCCCTGGCGGGGTCAGGCCATGATAACCTGCCACAATGCGCTGCCAAACCTGACGGCCAAGGGTTGCTAAACTTACATGCATGAATCAATACTCTGGCTGTTATCATAGACGATTTATTAAAAATCATCATAATAAAGAGTATGAACAGCTGGATTCCGCCGACACCCTCATGGTCGCCGCCCGCAAACCCAATGCTTACGAGACGCACGCCAGGCGAATCTACTTCAACACAGGCTGCTGAGGAGGCATCTTCCCCAACAGTGAGCACGTCAACAGAGGCTGGGCTCCATGCGGCGCCATTTTCGCCAGCAACAGCCAGTCTGTCAGATGTGCAGCGAAACCAGTGGCTTCGTCACACATTGGGTCTTCCATCAGAACTGCATACCTTGTTAGCCACCTGGCCAGATGAAGCGCTGAATCAACAGCTGGCATTGCTACACGCCCCCTTGTCTGCAGACACGCTGGCAAAGCATCTCTTGGCAATGCTTGATCAGGGGCGACAGAAACTTCAGCTCATGAGCAGCGCCCCCGGTGCCTGGCGCGCGCCGGGCAATTCATCTGCGGGCAAACAGGCCTCTGATTTGTTGCAGCAGCTCAGCCAATTTGCCACACAAGTGCGTCAAAACCCCATGATGGCCGCTCAGGTGCTCACTTTAATGACTATCGCCTGGCAACCCGTGGCTCCTTTACAACAGCTACGGGTAAGTATTCCCCCTTCAGAAGGTCTGCCAGATGAATCCTCAGAGAGCCGTGAGGTTATGCACAGTGTTCAGGTGTATCTGCAGACGCGACAGTTTGGCCGGCTTCGTTTTATATTGCAAGAGTCTGCCATTGCGGCCACGAGCTGGCAAATTTTAGGCTACGGTCTCCATCACGACGATGCCAAGTGGCAAATCAAGACTGCGGTGAACGCCAATTTGCCTTCGGCGCTGGGTCGACCCGAATGGCTATGGATGACAGAGGCTACTCAGCTTGCAAATGCGCCGCTAAACGATGTTGCTGCCTTAGAGGCGAAAAGTCTCAGTGACGGCAGCGCCCTACCGCCACTCTGCTTAGAAGCCGACACCACCCAAGCGCGGGTAACAGCCCTTGACCCTGCTTCAGCAGAGTCAGTCGCCTCGGCGAGTATACACCCTTCTGGCAAAGCAACAGCCCGCCTCCTAACAGCCGCTACGACGCTGGTTTCCAGTATGTTAAAGCTGGATGCAGCATAGAGA
>JAYKJM010000028.1:0-3566 GCA_035285385.1 Vampirovibrionales bacterium | reverse complement strand
AACCCAGTCCAAATACGGCGCTGCACTGTCGCACGTTACCGAAAGCACGACAAAGGCAGGGCATTCATAAGGATGGTGCGCCATCACCCAGGCGCGAAGTTCTGGCAGTTTGTCCTCGGTAGTTTTGGCGACCAGCATGACTTCAGAGTCCTGACAAACGGCGTCTTGCCAGCGATAAATCGAGGTGAGCGCATCGATCAAATTCACACAGGCCACGAAACGCTGACTCACCAAGGCGTGTGCAAAGGCTTGCACCGATGAAATCTTTTCAGAATTTTGAGCTTCCGACACCTTGGCCGGAAACGTCATTAATACCACTCGAACGGAAGTAGACGCCATATCGTCCTCTTCAAGCCTTATCAGCAACCTTCGCCATTGTCGGCAACTGACTCACCAGCGCCGATTTTGAAACTTTTCCGGTGGCTCCCAAAGGGAAACTATCGAGCACAACCACCTCATCGGGAACCATCCAGGCGGGCAAAGCAGAACGGGCGGCAGCCATGAGGGCGCTTTTAACCTCAGCCTCGTGTTGCCCTGCTTTTAAAACCACGCACGCCACAATGGCTTCGCCCAAGCGCTCATCAGGGCGACCCACAATCGCCAGATTTTCAATATTGCCCATCAGCTCAGGGTCAGACTCCAAGGCATGCTCAATGACACTGGGGGCTATGTTTTCGCCCGCTCGGATGATTAATTCCTTGATGCGGCCCCCTGAAATCGTCAGATAACCATCGGCATCCAGATGCCCCAAATCCCCGGTTTGCAACCAGCCTTGCTCATTGAGGTGAACATCGCCAGAGGCAATTTGATGCGAGGGCAACTGGTAATAACCAAGCATGATGCTTGGCCCCTTTACCCAAATTTCACCGTCAGGGGTTTGTGTTGGCGTCGTTTGATCTGTTTTGGCTAACTCTGAATGACAATGCATACGGCCATCGGAGGTAACAATGGCTACTGAGATGTTTTTCAATGGCGTGCCAACGGTACCGGCTTTGTTGAATCCTGGACGGTTAACCGCCACCACAGGACTTGCCTCGGTGAGGCCATAGCCTTGCAGCAAGGGCACCTGCCATTGACGCTCTAGTTGCTCCAGCGTGCTGATTGGCAACCTGGCACCGCCGGCAATACAAGCTCTAAGAACAGAAGAAGGGCAAACAGGGGCGGCTTTGAGCAAAAGTCCAAACAAGGTTGGCACCAAAGGCAATAATGTGGGTTGATGGGCTGCCATGGCTACCAATATCGCTTTGGGATGCCATTGGCTCACCAAGATTAAGGGCATGCCAATCGAAAGACAATATAGCCCAATGGTGAGGCCAAAGGCGTGAAATAACGGCAACGCCAAGAGCATCCGATCGATGTCAGGGTTTGCCTGCAGAGATGCTTTAATGCCATCAAGATTGGCGAGCAGGTTGGCCTCACTCAACATGACCCCCTTGGGCACCCCGGTGGTACCGGAGGTATAAATCAAGACGGCCAGCACGTTGGGGTCAAGCTCAATGTCAGAAAAATTCAGTGCCTGCGCGTTGTTGAGAAGAGGGGCGTTTTCGGCGGCAGGCTCGAGCGAAATCATACAAAGGGGTGGTAGTTGAGCAATGAGAGCATCGCGCTGTTGATCGCTCATATTGGCTTGAAATTGCGCAATAACGCTGCCATCAAGCGCCAAGAGGCGGCAGCCGGCATGGGCAATAATTGACATTAGAGTTGGCTTGGGCAACAGTAAGTTTAGCGGCACCACCACCGCCCCAAGAGAGCGAATCGCCAGAAACGCAATCCAGAAGGCTGGGGTTTGACCCGCCAACAGTGCCACCCGATCGCCGGACTGAACGCCTTGCTCACGGAGTTGTGTTGCATAAGCGCTCACACAGCCTCTGATTTGTGCAAACGTCCAAACGGCGTCATCGGCAATCAGCGCCTGTTGTTCATCTGGATGGTGTGCGCCGAGTATTGTTGAGACAAGAGACATATTTTTTAATGAGCCTCAAGGCACTCGGCGGTTTGTTTTTGAATCTGCTTGGCAGAAGCGCTGCGTTGGTCAACGACGCTCCAGTCAATGATGGCTGTCGTCCAGGCAAGGCCAGCACCAAAGCCACAAAGCACGAGCTTTTGTCCGGGTAAAATTCGGCCTTCCTGAGAGGCCTCTTTCAAGGCGAGCGGAATGGAGGCGGCCGACGTATTGCCGTATCGATCCAGATTCATCACCATTCTGTCGGCATCAACATCTAGGCGCTCCGCCATGGCATCCATAATGCGTTTGTTGGCCTGATGCAAGACATAATGATCAATATCGCCTGGCTTCAAACCGGCTTTCTCTAGGGCACGCTCGATGGAATGAGGCACCACGCCCACGGCAAATTTAAAGACTTCCTTGCCATTCATCTTGAGATAGACGACCTCCTGGGCGGGGGTTCGTTGTGTGACCAGCGGGCAATTCGACAGATACGTTCCCATGCGAAGCTCATGGCCTTTGGAGCCATCCAGGCGCATTTCGTAAGACAAAAAGGAATCCTTATCACTGGCAGAGAGCACCGCGGCACCAGCGGCATCACCAAACAGAATGCAGGTGGAGCGATCGCTCCAATCTACAAAGCGCGAATGAATATCAGAAGCCACGACCATGGCGTTGCGTGCCGCACCGGTTTGAATAAACTGGCGGGCGGTAATCATAGCGCTCATAAAGCCTGTGCAGGCCAGTGCCATATCAAACCCTGCGGCATGGGTGGCACCAATGGCGTGTTGCACCTGACAGCTGGTGCCTGGATAAATCGCATCCGGGGTGGAGGAGGCGGCAATCACCAGATCAATCTCATCGCCCGGGATGCCAGAACAGGCCAGCGCATCCTGGGCGGCTTTGATGGCAAGCTCGGCCACGGTTTGATCACCCGAGACCACGTGGCGCTGTTTGATGCCGGTGCGGGTTTGAATCCATTCGTCGGAGGTGTCAACCAGCTGGCTCAAATCATCGTTGGTGAGGATGGTTTCAGGCGCAAAGGCGCCAATGCCGGTGATTTCACAGCCAATCAGTGATGGGGTCTGAAATGTTTTACCGTGTGGTGCGGTCATAAATAAAGAGCCTCTATCTAATTTTTTGCTATTTCAGTAATTAGCGCTTCTGGCGACGTTTTTTAGTATCAGAGCGATCCAGCTGACAAGATAATTGCCAGTCAAAGCCAATGGCCAACGTAACCAGCGCGGCAATGAGTATAGCACGAAGAGGCGTGACTATTTGCCCTGGCCACGGCAGGACAATCGGCAGGGCGGTTGATGTGGCGTTTTTTAAAATAACGGCCTTTGTAACAATTATCCCAATACATCTGACACCGGGTAATTGAGCAGGTTATAAGACAATAATTCCCCGAAATAACCCAAAGCTTCCCAAGAGCTTCCCGAAATCACACCGCTACAAAAAATCAAAACTATTTTGCGCCGCGCGTTGGTTTTTTACACAAAAATCGGCGCTCTTACGATAAGGAACACCCTTCTTATGATGCCAACATCTTTTACCCCCCCCCCCCCGCAATAAGTTCCATATCTTTTGGCAATCAAAATACTGCTAATGGTTCACAAAC
>JAYKJM010000027.1:0-7541 GCA_035285385.1 Vampirovibrionales bacterium | reverse complement strand
TTGTTTTCAGGGGCGATTCACGCGGGCTCTTTATCGCCATGGCAGTCGGAAGTGTTGTTGTTTCGTAAAAATATGCTGATTCTTCAGTTTGATCTCCCGGTGGAGTATCAGCGCCTTGATGGCACGGCTTGGAGTGTGATGACTATTACTCGCACACTTTACAACACCTTGTGTGGGCTGCCCGTCTCGCAGGCGGCTACGCCAGAGTTGAGCTCAATATCAGATGCCGCCTCTGAGCACCATGCGGCTTTAATGCAGCAAGCCTGGAGCAACGCCTATTTGCAGCAAATGATGGAGCTTCGTCAGGGGCTTGAAGTGATGCTGGTTCAGGAAGAGGCCGCTTTCAATGAGATTGTGGAGAGCAGTGTTTTGTCTTCTAAGCCCCCATCGTCTGGGAGGTCATCTTCCCGCCCGCTCTGGCGCCGGCTGACTGATGCCGCGCGTGAGCTTTTTAGAGCGTCATAACTTTTCTATAACGCTCTTCAACAAAGTTCTTCAAGCAGGGGTAAGTTCATAATCCTTACCCCTGTGTGTTATTTTTTGTAAACGTTTTTTGGGGTAAGTTTTGCGCATCTGCGTTAAAATGACGCTGTTCTGTCAAAAAATATTTTTTTGTTAACGGCTTCTTTACCAGTAAGGATATTTCTGCCATGGCCCCTGATTTTCTGAGTCACAGTGAAGCGCCTATTGCCTTGGAGCAGTGGCAGGAAATTGACAATATGGTCATTGATGTTGTGCGTCGGCAGCTGGTGGGGCGTCGACTGTTGCATCTGTTTGGCCCTTTAGGAGCTGGGGTTCAGTCTATTACTCTGGATCATTTTGAAAGCGCAGGCCCCGGGACACTGGATTTGCTCGGTGAGGCGGATGGTCAGCCGATTCAGTCTGTGTCGCGTCAGGTATTGCAATTGCCCTTAATCTATCGCGATTTTGTGTTGAATTGGCGGGATCTTGAAGCTAGTCGTAAGCTGGATATGCCCTTGGATCTATCTGCCGCTGCCGCCGCGGCTTCCAGCTGCGCGCGCGCGGAAGATGAGCTGATTTTTTTGGGCTACCGAAATAAGGCGCAATATATCAGCTACCCGGGACTCCTGACGGTTGAAGGGCGTCTGCGCTTACAACACACCGATTGGGAATCGCCAGGTGGGGTGTTTAATGATGTCATTCGTGCCACTGAAAACCTCGCCTCGGGAGGATTTTATGCGCCCTACGCGATGGTTGCCTCGCCGAAGTTGTACGCTAAAATTCATCGCTATGTTGGCGGCTCTGGTGTGATGGAAATCGATAATATCCGCCAGATTGTGACCCAGGGTGTGTATTTTTCGTCGGTCATTCCAGAAAATCAAATTTTAATTGCCTCTACTGGCGTGCAAAACGCAGATTTAGCCATTGGACAAGATTTTAAAACGGCTTATTTAGGGGCGCAAAACATGAATCATCCCTTCCGCGTTTTTGAATCGGTTGTGTTGCGAATTAAGCGCCCCGGATCGGTGTGCGTCATTGAAGGTGCATAGCTCAAGACGCATTGGCGCTGAGATTGAAATTTTCTTGTCGTGGGTCTTTGGTTTCCGGTAGGATAAGGTTCAATTGACTGTGCTTAATGGCTTTAGTGCATTGTATTTTCTTTGCCAGAGAGTTTATAAACTGCGTGACCACGCCCTCCAACCCTCCCCTGCCTCGTAATTCTGAGCCCTTGTCTATGGCCGATCGCCTTGACATGTCGTCGGCAATCCCTGCTGGCGAGCGCCCTTCGTTTGGCACGGTTTCAAAAAAAACGGCTCGCCGTCGTGGCCCTTGGTGGGAAGTCAGCTTGCTGGTGATGCTTTGCGCGTTGCTTGTTGTGCTCGTGGGGCAATTTGTTTGGCAAAGTGATCAGCCTTTGACAAAAAATATGTCGTTTCAATTGCCAGGTGTGATGCCTACCCTCAATGATGACATGGTTTTGCTGGTTATGGGGGTCGATGCCGGCAATAATCTCTCTCGGCGTGCATCAGGCAAAGGGCAGCGAGCGTTTCAGGGTGCTCGAACCGATACCATGTTGCTGGTTCGGCTTAACCCGCATAAAAACACGGTGGGTATGGTTTCCATCCCGCGCGATAGCAAGGTCTATCTGCCTTCATCCGATGCCATGTCCGAGACCTTGCATGTCGATAAAATTAACGCCGCCCATGCTATTGGTGGTCTGGAATTGGCCAAAAAAACCGTTGAAAGTGCCTTTGGTATTCCGGTTGATCATGCGGTGGTGATTAATTTTGCTGGCGTGCACGATATTGTGGATGCCTTGGGCGGCTTGGATATTTTTGTTGAAAAACCGTTACGTTATCACGATTTTTCAGGCAAGTTACACATTGATTTTCAGCCGGGCTTGCGGCATATGAATGGCCATCAAGCGGAGGCGTTTTTACGGTTCCGTCATGATGCCATGGGAGACATTGGTCGCATTCAGCGCCAGCAATATTTTTTGGCAGCCCTGTTGCAAAAACTCAAGCAGCCGGCAACGTTGGTTAAAATGCCAGACTTGATTAAAGCGTCTCAGCAAGATCTTGAAACGGATATGTCGTTTGATGATTTATTGAGAGTGGGCTTTTTTGCCAAGAAAATCAGCCCGGCCACGGTGCGTGCGGCGACCTTGCCTGGGCGTCCGTCGCAATATGGTCGAGTCAGCTACTGGGTGGTTGAACCCGATGGCGCTAAAACAGTTCTGGATCACGTTATTTTGGAGACGGCCGTGCCGGATGTATTGCCGCTTGCCAATTCTCAAACAGGCAAGCCCATTTGGCGTGTGGGGCTATTTTACGATCCCGCTTTGTCTGAAAGCCTGCCGGCTATTATAGGGGCTTTGGAGAGTCAGGGCTTTACGGTTGGCTGTAAGCGAGTCATGCGTGGTGTGCATACGGCTCTTATTGAGCGTCAGGTGGCTAGCACCTTTGATGAAGCCAACGCTTTGCGCAATGCGCTTGGCGCAACGCCAGGTATGTCGGGCATTAAGCGAGCCAGATTGCTGTTTTCACCACCCTACAGTACCTATGATAATTTGCAGTGCTCGGCCAGCGAAGATTACACTGTGATGCTCGGTGCTGAGCTGATGCCGTCATCGACAAGTAAGACCTTGCTGTAAGCTTGGCGCGATTTTGAAATGTATCCGATCAGGCCTGCGACATTTTTGCCCGCTTATGAGATGCTATCGTTTAGCACAAACTAAAAAAAGATTGTCAAAAAATTGCCAAAGCATATAGCCAAAGGGAGATTGTGAAATGACTGCTTTTTCTGATATGTTGCCTTCTTTTTATTTCTGCAATGGTTTCATAACCAGGCGGCTCGCCCTAGGTGGATTCTTGCTCGTTTCCCTTCTCTTGGGCACTTGCGGAGCGGGTCATGCGGAGCAAGGTGCAGGCTGGCTCCCTGATTTGCCCGGCTGGCTTTCTGGTAATAAAACCGAGAAAAATGGCGGCCAGGAGCTCAAAAACGACACCAAAAATTTTTCAGAACCGCGTGGGGCTTCTGCCCAGAAGGCGCCCGCCTCGTCATTGTCACCAGCGGCAGCCTCAGATGAGTCGCTGAAGGGTGCTGCTGAGAAGCCGGCCTTTTTACCTCCTGCTGAGGTGTTAAAGTCATCAGAAGAGACACCAAGCCGTTTGCCGGCGCCTGCCCCCTTAAGCTCTGTGAAGTTGACGCAGCCTGCTCTGGGTGTGCCTGATATTGCCGAACCGGTTGCCAGTAAACAAAATCCCCCCGCCAAGCAAATGTTGATTGACGATCCTAAAAACCCGTATGGGCTTACCTATGCCCGCAATCAGATGTCGCGCTGTTCGGCACATGTTTCGGCTAGCCGCTGGCCGGAGGCGCAGGCGTGTTTGACGCCCGTTAAAGATTGGTTGATTCAGGCCACCGAAGCCCATATTAATCTTAATAAAAGTTTGACCAAGGTGCGTACAGCCCGTGCTCAGGCGGAGCTTGAAAAACAATTGGCTCTCAATTTTGCCGTCCTGCGTGATGAAGCCTTTTATCAGCAGGCTAAAATCATGGTGGCGCAAAACCGGCAGAAGGAGGCCATTAAGTTGCTGGTGGGTGTGGTGGAATCGCAGCCGCGTAATCAGTTGGGTGTGAAGTCTTACGAATTATTGCAGAGTATCGGCTTTACGGAGCGCTTACAGTTGGTTGAAGGCCCAGAAGAGGAACCCCCCGTCAGCGACATCCCACCTGAGCCGGCACCATAGTTTGCCCGCAAGCCAAAGGTCGAAAATCGTCACTTTTAGTTTGAAATCTTTGAAGAAGCAACTTGGCAGTGATCATCAAATGCAGGCCTTGTTGGCGTTTTTTAGTGCAAAAAGTTTCAAATTCTGCCTGATGGCCTATAAAGTAAGCCCTTGCTTGGTGTGCGTTCAGCTTTTTTCAACGCTACAATAGCGTGGTTATTCGTCATGATTGATATCACACTGATATGACCCATTCGCTCCAGCAGACTGAAAAAAAGCCAGAAAATCGCTATAAACATACGCTGAATCTGCCGCAGACAGAGTTTTCCATGCGCGCCAATGCTGCCGTGCGTGAGCCACAGCTGCAAGCCTTCTGGGCGGATGCCTCCATCTATGAGCAGGCTCAAGCAACACGCAAGAAGCAACACGCCTCCCGCTTCTTATTGCATGATGGCCCGCCCTACCTGAGCGCCCCCACGATTCACATAGGCACGGCGCTCAATAAAATCCTCAAGGATATTGTCACCCGCTTCAGAACGCTGTCGGGTCATTATAGTCCTTTTGTCCCGGGATTTGATGGCCACGGCCTGCCGATTGAGAATGCGGTATTGAAAAAACTTTTGGGGGATAAAACTTCAGACAAAACCGAAAAATATGGCGGCCTCGCGCCTGCCGCATTTCGAAAACAATGTCGGGATTTGGCACTGGAAAATCTGGATGCCCAGACGGTGCACTTTAAGCGCCTTGGTGTCTGGGGTGACTGGCAAAGAGATGCAGGCAACGCTAACCGCCGAGGCCCCTACTGTACAATTGATGGCGCGTTTGAGTCGGAGCAGATTCGGCTGTTCGGCAAGCTGTGGCAACAAGGCTATGTTTACAAGGGATTAAAGCCTGTTTACTGGGACCCTCACGATCAAACCGCCCTGGCGGAGGCTGAAATTGAATACGCGGATCATGAAAGCCATAGTATTTATGTCAAATTCCCGTTTGATAGTGACCAGTCTTCATTATTGCTCCCTGATGGGCATGCTCCCTCACCGCTGGTTAAGGTTTTAGAGGGTGCAAGCTTCCTCATTTGGACGACAACGCCGTGGACGTTGCCAGCAAACGTTGCACTCTGCGTGCATCCAGAGTTTGATTACGTGGTGATTGATACTTCAAACTGCGGTCGGCTGATTGTTGCTTGCGATCGCCTTGAGGCTGTTACTCAAGAAGCCCATTTGGAAGGCGTCCGGGTTGTTTCAGAAGTGTTTAAAGGATCAAAGCTTGAACGGCTGGCAAGCCGGCATCCGTTTTTAGAGCGCCCAAGCGTGGTGCTCACTGGAGATCATGTCACCGCCGATGCCGGCACGGGTATTGTCCATACTGCCGGCGGCCACGGTAAAGAAGATTACGAGGTGGTTCAAAAGTATCGTGCGTTGTTGACTCCGGTAATGGTTGGAAATGACACGGGTAATGATGACTCAATGAACGAACAGTTTCGTGACCGCCAGAAAAAATACGAGTCGTTTGGCTTAGAAATTATTTCTCCCATTAATGATAAGGGTTGCTTTGATTTTTCGTTTGTTAAAACACAATTTGCAGACTACGGGCAGGCGTATGACGCAGCTGAGGCGAAATTAAAAGATGTTTTTTATGAAAAAGGTAACGGGATTATCCTAGAGTGGCTTCAAGGGCAGGAGAAACTTGTTTTTCATAACAAATTCAAGCACAGTTTTCCACACAGTTGGCGTAGTCATAAGCCCGTGATGTTTCGGGCAACGCCTCAGTGGTTTATCAATGTCGCTAAGGCACAAAGGCAGGCTCATCAAGCGGTAAATGATGTCCAGTGGATACCCGATTCGGGAAAAAATCGGATTGCGGGAATGGTTGAAAATCGCTCAGACTGGTGTATTAGTCGCCAACGCCTCTGGGGGGTGCCTATTCCGGAGTTTTACCTGAAGACGTCTCTCGGTAAAATTGGCCTCTTTGACACCTTAAAAAATCAGCATGAGCAAGAAGAATTGATTGAAAGAATTGCCGACAAATTTGAGCAACACACCTCGGACTGCTGGTGGACCATGACCCCGCGCGAGTTATTGGGCGATGATTTTGAGAAATTTCTGCCCGAAGGCGTTTTGCTTGATGATCTGGAAAAAGAAACCGACATCATGGACGTCTGGTTTGACTCGGGCGTCACGCACACGGCTGTCGTGCAAGCGCGCCCCGAGCAGTTTAGTGCGCCCGCCCCGAAAGGCAAACCCGCCGAGGCAAGGCCGCAAGATATCATTCCCGTCGAATTGTATCTAGAAGGCTCCGATCAACATCGCGGATGGTTTCAGTCGTCCTTGTGGACATCTGTAATGGCAAATGGCCGCGCGCCTTATAAAACCGTCTTAACTCATGGCTTTGTGCTCGATGAAAAAGGCCGCAAAATGAGTAAAAGCCTTGGCAACGTGGTGGATCCCAATAGCGTCATCAAAGATTTAGGCGCAGATGTTTTGCGCTTGTGGGTGGCCAGTGTGGATTACACCAAAGATGTCAAAATTGGCAAAACCACCATTGCGCAGCAAACTGAGGTCTATCGCAAGGTGCGCAATACGCTGAAATTCTTGCTAGGAAACCTCAACGGCTATCAGCCGGGGCAAAGTCCACGCCCGTGCTCAGACGTAAGCCTGCTGGATGATTATCTCTGCTTCAAGACGGATGAGCTTGTTTTACAGGTGAGGCAAGCGTTTGATGCCTTTGAATTCCATCGGTTTCATCATCTGTTGCAAAATTTCTGTGCTGTTGAGTTGTCATCTCTCTATTGCGACATCCATAAAGACATCCTCTATTGTGATAGCGTCGAAAGCCCACGACGCATTGCGGTGCAGGCGGTTTTATGGCGAGTTACAGATGTCTTGATGCGCCTGATTGCCCCCGTGATGCCCCACCTGGCCGAAGATATTTTTCAGGCACTGCCCGAGGGGTTGAAGCCGCCAGTGGCCAGTGTGCACCTGCTGGATTTTCCAGACGTGTCGCGTCAGGATTGGCCGAAAACGCATCCCTTTGAGCATGTGCTCAGCTTGCGTGAGCCAGTAAATGCCCTCTTGGAAGTGGCTCGCACCCAAGGCCACATTGGCAGCTCGCTGGAGGCGCAGGTGGTGCTTAATTTACCAGAGGCACATCCTTTGGCGGCCAAGGTGCAGGAGCCCAGATTTTTAAATGATTTGGCCACCTACTGGATTGTCTCGCAGGTGTGCCACAAGGGAGGCCAATCTGAGTCTGCCTGGCAGCTGGCCCATGCCGATGCCACCCTTTTTGTGCAGCAGGCGGCGGGGCAAAAATGCGAGCGCTGTTGGCAGCATCAGCCCGATGTGGGGCAAC
>JAYKJM010000026.1:0-8300 GCA_035285385.1 Vampirovibrionales bacterium | reverse complement strand
TACTCGTTTCTCGCCTGAGAGCCCCCCAATAGAGGCTTTGCGGCGCGTTGCAAACCGGCGTAAGCGTTTAAGTTTGTTAATTAAAATGGGCGCCCCAGATTTCCTTGTGCGCGCCGAAAGAGAAAATGTAAGAAAAGCTGTTGAGGCTTGCAAGACGCCTAAATCCCAACATTTAAAGCTTGATAAACCCCCTCAAGCAGTTGAGCCCCAGGCGAAATGGACTCAACAGACACCACGGCCGCTAACGCCACTCGGGAAAGCTTATTTAGGGCAATTAATAGAGTCCCCGCAGCGGAGGGTTCCCTTCCCCGTATCAGCATGCCTATTACGCCATAGACTTCGAGCGTTTGCTGCTGCTCCTTCTGCAAAAGTAGAGATCAGTTGCTTAAGGATGGGTGATCAGGTTTTCTTTCCAACACCTATCGTGAGACTTCCAGGAGGTGTTACAGATACCGACTTATTTCGTAACGGTACGGTTATCTTCGACCTCACACACCCTTGGCATGGTCGATTCAGGATAGAATTGCCAGTGTCTTTGCCTTCAATCCAAAAGGGTTCTATTGAGATGAGCCTACCTCAAGCACCTCGTGTGAGCGCAACCATGCCACTCGAAAACCTTCCAGAAGCGCTGAAAGCGTATTTGTTAGCAAGAGGCCAAGAGGCCGTCACGTCGGTTCGAAGATTGGCATCCCAATCAGCAAGACAACTTGGGCTTGCGCGTCAAAGTGGTGAATAAGAGCTATTCTCATTACCGACGGGGCTGGTTTTATCGGCTTTTGTCTTACGGTACCTTTCGATAAAGCGAGGATTTGAATAATGATTGAAACCCGGGTAGCTGGCATGAAAAACCCCCTTTTTGGCTCTCACTACTCTAATTTTACCCCCCCCCCCTCACATTACAAATGACGAAAAAGATAAGGTGTAAACATAGCATTCCTGCCAATTCTGCTGTGCAGGCGACTGTGATTGAAGGAACAGGACGGCGGCCTTTTGCTCATATTACTTTTTTTAATGATGAACAAGATGCTGGTTTTGAGAGTTATCTTACGCAACGTGGCATACGCTTTAATAAAACCCCAACACTTCAATATTTGAGATTCGTTATGCCTGAAAAAGATGAATCTGAATGTTTAATGTACATTAATACATGTCTATCAGCTTCTAAAGTTAGGTTTATATGACCCAACGCATTCTCATTACCGGCGGGGCGGGCTTTATCGGCTCCCATTTGGTGGATCGCCTGCTCGATGCGAGCCACGAAGTCATTTGCCTTGACAACTTTTTCACCGGCAGTCGCGCCAACATTGCCCATTGCCTGCAACACCCCAACTTTGAGCTCATTCGCCACGACGTCATTGAACCCATCCTCCTTGAAGTCGACCAAATCTACAACCTCGCCTGCCCCGCCTCCCCCGTCCACTATCAGCACAACCCCGTCAAAACCATCAAAACCAATGTCATGGGTATGATCAACATGTTGGGGTTGGCCAAACGCACCGGTGCCCGCCTTTTTCAGGCCAGTACCTCCGAAGTCTACGGCGACCCGCAAGTGCACCCCCAAACCGAAGCCTACTGGGGACACGTGAACTGCACCGGCCTGCGCAGCTGCTACGATGAAGGCAAACGCGTCGCTGAAACCCTGTGCTTCGACTACCACCGCCAAAACGGGGTCGATATCAAGATTATCCGAATTTTTAATACCTACGGCCCCCGTATGGCCTTTGATGATGGCCGCGTGGTCAGTAATTTCATCATTCAGGCGCTGCGCGGAGAAAATCTCACCGTCTACGGCGACGGCCTGCAAACCCGCTCCTTCTGCTACGTGGATGATCTCGTCGATGGCTTTCTTCGCATGATGGCCACCCCCCAGGAGGTCATTGGCCCCATTAACCTCGGCAATCCTGGTGAATTTACCATGCTGGAGCTGGCTGAAAAAGTGCTAAAACTGACCGGGGCTCGCGTCACTATCGAGCATCGACCTCTGCCTTCAGATGATCCCATCCAGCGTCGACCCGATATCACGCTTGCCAAAAAACATCTTGACTGGGAGCCGACGGTGTCACTCGACGAGGGCTTGAACCGCACCATTGCCGATTTTAAAGCGCGCATGGTCGCCTCCGATAATCGCACGGCGGCGGCGCTATTGTGAGGGGTGCTCTGGTGATCAGGCGCACATCAGTGATGGCTTCTTCCGTTAGGACTGTCGCTTCATGAGTGCGGTGTGTCCCCCGCATGCGATCCTCGTTTTTTTGGGCGGCGGCTTGGGTGCACTGGCCAGGCTTTGGCTTACAAGTGTCATGCTGTCCCTGATGCCGGCCTCCCCTTGGCCGTGGGGGACGTTTTGCGTAAATTTACTTGGGAGTTTTCTGATTGGACTTCTGGCCGCCCTCTGGGGGGTACTGCCTGTCACACAGTCATGGCGGCTGTTTCTGATTACAGGGCTTCTGGGTGGCTTTACAACCTTTAGTGCGCTGTCTCTGGAGGCGCTAAACCTCTGGCGCTCTCAGGGCGCATTGTGGGCTGTCGGCTATGGCATGGGCTCTGTGATGCTTGGCGTTTGCCTGGCGGGGTTTGGCTTTTGGCTTGGGAAGATGCTCGCCTCACTGGCTTAGAGGGCTTACAGCGTGGTTCTAAGCCGTGCTTCCTGCACGAATGCTTCCAGTCGGTCACCAATTTGCAGGTCATTAAATTTGGCAATGGCGATACCGCACTCATAGCCGCTGGCCACTTCCTTGGCGTCATCTTTAAATCGCCGCAGGGTGTCGATAGGGCCTTCAAAAATGGCCTTGCCGTCTCGAATGACCCGAACCTTGGCGTTTCGGGTGATCTTGCCATCAAGCACCATGCAGCCAGCCACCACGGTTTTACCCACGGGGAACAGCTGTCGCACCTCGGCTTGGCCGGTTTTAACCTCTTCCAGTTCAGGGGCTAATTGACCCAGCATCAGCTTTTTGATGGCATCATGAATGTGATAAATCACGTCAAACTTATAGATTTCAACCGGATCGTGCTCTAACACTCGAAGCGCGTTGACATCTTCTTTGACGTTAAAGGCAATAATGATCGCGTTGCTGGCACGAGCCAACATGACATCATTTTCAGACACATTGCCCGAGCCCACATGCAAAATGGTGGGTTCAATGGATTCTCCGCGAAGGGTTTGCAACGATTGACTGACAGCCTCGGCTGAGCCGTGGGTATCCCCTTTGACAATAATATTGAACGCACGAGGGCCGTCGCTCTCGCCTATGGCCATACTGTTTCGAGACAGAACGCCACGCAGGCGGCTTCTGGCTTCCAGCGTCTCTTCCCGTCGCGCCAGTTTGGCATCATCCAGCAGTTTCTTGAAGACTTTTTCATCCGTCACGTCAAACGGGTCGCCTGCCCGGGGGACTTCTGATAATCCAAGGATTTCAACAGGGGTCGATGGACCTGCCTGCTCGATGCGTTCGCCATCATCATTGACCAGCGCCCGAACACGTCCGCCAACGGCGCCAATTAAAACCCAATCGCCCACATGGAGCGTACCATTTTGAACCAACGCGGTGGCAACAGGCCCTTTGCGCTTATCGAGTTGGGCTTCTATAATCACACCTTGGGCTGGCTGATCAGGGTTTGCCTTGAGATCCAGCAGTTCTGAGACCAGCAAAATGGTTTCCAGAAGATCGTCTAAGCCCAGTTTTTGGAGCGCACTGACTTCGACGGTCAAAGCGTCGCCGCCGTATTTTTCTGCCACCAGCCCATGCTCAGACAGCTGAACCAACACGCGATCCGGATCCGCGTCCGCCTTGTCGATTTTGTTGACTGCCACAATAATTGGAATGCCGGCGGCTTTGGCATGGCTGATGGCTTCAATGGTCTGAGGCATCACGCCATCATCAGCGGCTACCACTAAAATAGCGATATCAGTCGATTTTGCGCCTCGCAAACGCATTGAGGTGAAGGCTTCGTGGCCGGGAGTATCCAGAAACACAATAGCATGGCCGTCTTTTTCAACATGATAGGCGCCAATGCTCTGCGTAATGCCACCGGCTTCGGTGTCGACAATTTTATGGCGGGTTTGCCTGATGGCATCCAACAGGGAGGTTTTACCGTGATCCACGTGCCCCATAATGGAGACAACGGGTGCCCGATGAACCAGATGATCACTTTTCTCGTCTTTATCGCTGGCTTTTTTCAAATCCAGCACATTGGTGACCTCAACGCGCTCGGCTTCTTCAGGAATGTCAACAATGTAATTAAGCGCTGTTGCAATACTGCGCGCCGTGGGGACATCCAACGACTGATTGACAGTCACCATGACCCCTTTCAAGAAAAGTTGGCGGATGATTTCAGTGGGCTTCAACTGAAGCACATCTGCCAAGGCCGACACGCTCAGCGGCTCGTTGATACTGACATTGGTTGGCGGTGGCAAGGGCTCTGAACGTCGGCCGCTGCCTGCTTGACTCGTCCCTTGCAGACGCTTGGCGTCGTCATCATCACGGCTGGCGGAGCGCTGTTTGCCACGACCAGAACGATCTCGAGCGCCGGCCGGTGTCTTGGCTGGCGCTGACGGGGCACTTGGCTTTGACAGATAGGGTGGGCGGGCTTCCGCTTGCCGAGAAGGCGCAGGGGTTACCACAATCGGCAGGCTTGGGCCTGCTGGCATATAGACAGGGGCTGATGCGGCCAATGGCTCCTGCGGCTTTGACTGAATACCAGTTGCTTCGCGTGGATTGACCGCGCTGACGTTGGACTTGATTTCTGGCGGCATCAGGCTTGCACTAGCGGCTTTGGACGGCAGATTTGTGCCAGAGGCCACATTGCTGATTGCACTTGCCGCAGAGCCAGGAGCCGATGAGCTGCTTTGCGATGTCGTAGAGGCTGCTGCCGCAGAAGAGGGTGGCTGACGATAGGCTGTTTGAGGAAGTGGCTGGCTTGGCCGTAAATTTCTCTGAGGCAAGGCACCGGGGCCTTCTCCCGGTCTAAATTTTGGCATGACAGGACGAGACGAATGGCTTGAGGTGGCCTGCGGTGAAGCGTAGCCTGCTGGTCGCTGCATGCGGTTGTATGGAATGCCTGGCGTTTGAGGGCGTTGAATCAAAGGCGTTTTGCTTGCAAGCGGGGTGGCCAGTGGCGTGGGCGGCCGCTGGGCAGCAGAGGGCTTTGCAGGGCTTGATGGCGAGGCCACACGTTGAGCTTGGGTGGGCTTGTCGGGCTTATTGGCTTTAAAATAATCTTGAATTTTGTTGGCAATAAACCCTTCGATGGTACTTGAATGACTCTTGATTTCAACGTTTGGGAATTCGCGCTGAAGGTAGTCCATAATATCTTTATTGGAGACATTAAGGAGTTTTGAGAGTTCGTAAATTCTGATTTTACCAGTGTTGGACAAGCGGAGTCACCTTTCAAAGAATGCGTTTCTAAGGAATTTTTTTGGCCAAAAATTGCAGGTATTAGTCGGAGGGCGTGTCAGCGGGCGGTATTAAGATCGTTATTGGCAGCAAGGGCTGGTTTGGCAAAAATTCAGGTAGCAGAAGAAATCAAGTATGTTTACAAGTGCCTTCAGATTTTTAATTAAAATTTTTATCGATAGTAATGGCAATTTTTAAAATTTGCCGTCAGTTTACTTAACATATCACTCGGCAGGGTGCATTTCAACGCTCGCGATAAGCTTTTGCGTTTTAGGGCGGTTGCCAGGCAGGCTTCATCCAGGCAGAGGTAGGCAGAGCGACCTTGATTTTTGCCAATCGGCTCATTGGGCATAAACCAGCATATAGCTGGCGTTGTGGATGCTGGCATCGCCAAGGGTCCTTGTGCTCGAATTGCCATGACCCGAACAAGCTTTTGTCGCTCGATAAGCTTTCGGCATCCTACACAAAGGCGCATGAGATTGTCAGAGGGTTGATGAGACATAACTCGAAAGAGAGGGCTTTAGTGCCAAATCTGGAACAAAAAAATTGCAAGAACAGAGATTTTTTGCTGCCGCTGTCTGGCTTCAGTCAAGCCAGTTGGAGGTAAATAGATTTCACCAGAGGGTGATGGGTGCCGGCATGCAGGTTCGATTTTTTGAAGATTCTTGATTATAATGCATGGCATGATTTTGGTGCCGTTGGTGATTTAATACTGTTTGAGATAATTTTATTATTGCAACCTCGTCTGGGAGCTTCTCTGTGACTGTGTCTGCCTCTTCCCTTTCTCTAATTAACAGTTCTCGGCCATTGGTGATTGCGGCCAACTGGAAGCTCTATAAAACGTTGCCAGAAGCCAGTCAGTTTTTAGCCGATTTTGAAGCCGCGCTTGTCCCGATGATGGCGCCTTTGGTCTCTGCAAAACTGTCAGTTTTACTGTGCCCAACAGCATTGGTCTTGGGGGCGCTTTCAACGGCGCTAACGCCTGATGGGGCAGCATTAAAATCATCTGTTATTCAGCTGGGCGCCCAGAATGTGGCGGCTTTTGATGAAGGTGCTTACACCGGTGAACTTTCAGCAAAAATGCTGGCAGCTCAAGGGATTCGTTGGGTCATTATTGGTCATAGTGAACGACGGCAGTATTTTGGGGAAACCGATGCTTCTGTCAACCAAAAAGTCACCTTGGCGCTTGCTCAAGGCTTGACTCCTATTGTTTGTGTGGGCGAAACGCTCGTTCAGCGTGACGCGGGCGATACCGATACGGTGGTACGTCAACAAGTTAAGGCCAGTATTGAAGGTCTCTCTGCTCAGGCTCTGGGCACTCTGGTTTTTGCCTACGAGCCTGTGTGGGCTATTGGTACTGGTAAAACCTGTGATGCCTCAGAGGCTAATCGAGTTTGTGGGCTGATTCGTGCGGTTATTGCAGAGGTGAATCCAGCCGCGGCAGAAAGCGTTCGCATTCAATATGGGGGCAGCGTCAAGCCCGACAACGCTCTTGAATTGCTGAGTCAGCCTGATATTGATGGTGCGCTGGTGGGAGGGGCAAGTTTGGATCCTGTGGCGTTTGCCAAGATTATTCAGGCAGCAGTGGCCTCTTCTCAAAAAATGGCGCCTTTGCAGGAGGATGCTCTATGTCAGCTGAGCTAGCTTCTTCTGGCACAAGCGCCTCGCCGCTTCAGGTCTCAATTAAGCGTTTGCCGCATGCCCCACAAGATTTACCTGCTTATGCCACCCCCTTATCTGCAGGGATGGACTTGCGTGCGGCGATTTTGGAGCCAATTACCCTGGCGCCGTTTGAGCGTGCGCTGATTCCTACTGGATTTATCATCGTGTTGCCCGAGGGATACGAAGCGCAAGTTCGTCCGCGAAGTGGGTTGTCGATTAAGCACGGCATTACCCTTATTAACGCAGTGGGCACAATAGATGCCGACTATCGTCACGAAGTCATGATTGCTGTGGTGAATCTGAGCCAAGTGCCCTACACCATTGCCCCTCAAGAGCGCTTGGCACAGCTTTTGATTGCCCCGATTACGCGGGTTTCTTGGGCGCTTTTAGAAAATCATCAAGAGGTGGCTTTGGTGTCTGGTCGCTCTGGAGGGTTTGGATCGACGGGTAAAGCCTAGTTGAATCATGATTTTCGGGCTCTATTAGGCAAGTCTTTTGATTTCCTTAGGAGACGTTACGAAAATCTTATGGAATCTCCATTTGTCAATAAAGTGCGTTATTGTTTAAATAGCAATGCCTGGTTTCAAAATTTTTGTTCAGGTCAAAGCCAGATGGGCTTGAAGTAACACCGAAAACAATCAAAATCTTGTGAGTGGTTGGAGTTCTCACCTCAAAATCGTTAGGGTGGGGTTATCGTTTGATAAATTTAGACAGGGAGATCATGCTTAATGGCAAGATGTGAATCGCAAGCAGAAGCCGTGATGGCCTGGATGCAGGATATGAAAGCGGCTGGCGTTACCGAGTTGGATCCCCTGATGGAAGAGCCACTGGCAGTCTCTATGGAAGGTATTTTGAGTCAGGCTTCTCTGGCGTCGGGCTTGCTCGCCAATAATGATGATAATGTCATTTCATTGGCGCATGAGCGCTTTAAGCGCAGCCAGCGTAAGCAAGCGGCTCAGAGGCTGATCGCATCGCTGGATGGCCAGCAGCTGGCTCAGGCGTGTCAGGCTTTGTATGAACGGCAGCAGCAGTGGGTTGCGCGGCTCATGCATCTCCCAATGTATCAGGATTCGCGCACGCAGCGTGGGCTTTTGCAAATTTTGCAAATTAACACCCAATTGTTTTCAGGGGCGATTCACGCGGGCTCTTTATCGCCATGGCAGTCGGAAGTGTTGTTGTTTCGTAAAAATATGCTGATTCTTCAGTTTGATCTCCCGGTGGAGTATCAGCGCCTTGATGGCACGG
>JAYKJM010000025.1:0-15094 GCA_035285385.1 Vampirovibrionales bacterium | reverse complement strand
TCAATTTGTCGGCGGTTTCGTTTATCGAAAGCAGTGGCTTAGGAGCCCTTGTGTCGGCATACAAAGATTTTAAAGAGGTTGGCGTGACCTTGGGTGTTGCGGGTGTTCAACCATACGTTCAGAAATTGATTGGGCTCACCAAACTGGATCGAATTTTACAAATATTTCCATCCGAACTTGAAGCGCTCAGGGCTTTTGCTTTCCTAAAGTCGCACCAGTAGGGGTTGAGAACGCTTCGGGCAAGAATTCATTCATTGTTGCTACTTGTGGCTTATTGTGAGCTGAGGCCATAATGATATGGGCATTTGCAGGCATAAACTCAGCCAACACTTGCCTGCAAGCCCCGCATGGCGTTATTTTATGATGCGCTGTATGTTGCGCCCAAACCGCAATACGATGAATGACCCTGAAACCTTCGGCAACAGCCGTTGAAACGGCCACCCGTTCTGCACAAACCGTCAGGCCATAGCTGATATTTTCGATATTGCAGCCTCTAAATAGTTGCCAGGCGTCAGGAGCATCCTCTTGATGCCGGCTCGCAAGCACTGCTGCCCCCACAGAAAAGTGACTGTAAGGGCAATAGGCAGACTTGGAAGCCTTCTGGGCTGCCAGCAATAACTCGTAATCAGTCACCATAATGACTTTTGAGGGTGAAGGCGTAGCATGTTTTATGGCTCGGCTGGTTAAACGCTACAAACCGCTGGCGAGTCAATGGTCATATTGGCGGCTGGAAGCACCGAGTTCATGGCTTGGCGAAAGGTGGATAATCCTGCATATTTTGCCGCCTGAGCCAGCGTTTCTTCAATGCGCAGCAATTGATTGTATTTGGCCACGCGCTCAGAACGGCATGGAGCACCGGTTTTAATCTGCCCCGCATTGACTGCAACGGCCAAATCTGCAATGAAGGTATCTTCGGTTTCACCGGAGCGGTGGCTAATCATGGTTGAAAAGCCAGCCGATTTTGCCATTTGAATGGCGGTTAACGTCTCGCTTAGGGTGCCGATTTGATTCACCTTGATAAGAATACTGTTTGCCGCTTTTCGTTCAATGCCGCAGGCCAGCAAACTCGGATTGGTTACAAAAAGATCATCGCCGACCAATTGCACCCGCTCTCCCATGGTTTCCGTGAGGCGAACCCAGGCATCCCAGTCTTCTTCAGCCAGGCCATCTTCAATGGAGACGATGGGGTATTGACGTGCCCAGTCATCCAGGAGACGAATCATGCCATCACTATCGAGGGTTTGGCCTTCACCATCCAGCTTGTACATGCCGTTTTCATAGAAACTTGAGCTGGCCACATCCATTGCCAGTTTGACCTGGTCGGTGGTAAAGCCCGCTTTATCAATAGAGGCTAAAATCAACTCGACTGCCTCGCGGTTGCTTCGCAAATTGGGCGCAAAACCCCCTTCATCACCCAGGCCGGTGGAGAGATTACGTTGTTTGAGAAGCCCTTTTAAGGTGTGATAAATTTCTGTGCCCATTCTCAAGGCATCATCAAAGGTGTCAGCTCCCACCGGGGCAATCATAAATTCCTGAAAATCAATGGTGTTATCGGCGTGGGCGCCACCGTTTAGAATGTTCATCATCGGCACGGGCAGCGTATTAGCCAAAACCCCCCCTAGATAACGAAAAAGAGGAACGCCTTGGCTGGCCGCTGCAGCGCGTGCTGATGCCAGACTGACACCCAACATGGCATTGGCGCCCAGCTTGCTTTTGTTAGGGGTGCCATCGAGCTCAATTAAAGCCTCATCAAGAGCCGCCTGATCGTTCACGTCAAAATCTTCGAGCGCTTCTGCAATCAAATCGTTAACGTTATCTACCGCCTGCAAAATCCCTTTGCCCTGATAGCGCTCTGGGTCGTTATCTCGCAATTCAACGGCTTCATATTTGCCCGTGCTGGCACCCGAAGGAACTGCCGCTCGGCCTGTTGAGCCGTCGGCCAGGTAGACCTCAACTTCAATGGTGGGATTTCCGCGTGAGTCTAAAATTTCACGGGCTAAAATTTGATCAATTGTGGCGCTGCCAGAACTCATTGTGTGCGTCTCCCTAATGTCATCGATTGTAAAAACTTTTAAAAAACTTGCATTTTATTCTATTTCAAAAGCGACCTTGCCGCCAGAAGTTTCCGTCTGTTCGCTATTTTAAAATCGCTTAGGAATGAATTAATTTTTTCAACACGGCTTGAAATGCAATATTAGGGCGAAACGTATAGCCGCAGTTTGGTGCCAGCTCTGCCCCAGCCAGTATGCCAACTTCGGAAGGATACTCTCGACAAAACCGAGGGCGATGCTCATAAATGGCACATTTTCTGTTGGGCATCAGGTGAATGCAGCCCACAAAAATACCGGCCTCTGTTTGGCGACCCGCTCGAAAGTAGCGATAGACGGCAGACGTTCTTTGAACCTCTGCAAGTGCCTGTGCATTTTTAATGGTGACCCCGCCAAAGGCCAAATGCACATTGCTGCAGCACTGTCCGCAGGAGTGACACTGGCCAACTCGAGTATAGTACTTGCCAATAAGCGTGTTGTCATCTTGTTGCCTTGGAGAGTCGCAAAAAGACTGTTGAAGTCTGCTTTTGAGGTGGCTCAACCATTGGCCAATGTGCAAGCGCGTCATATTAAAGAAAAGCATTAGCACCCTTTTAAGAAATAGATGCCAAAACTGCCTCTTCAGAGGCTCTACTCACCTGAAAAAAATCCAATGGATTCTGGCGTGAGACGGTCTCTGATGTACTTTGAGAAGTTTGCAGCCCGGCAATGCTATTGTCACGATGATAGGCGAGCTCTCCTCGCTGCCAGGTGGCTAAAATATCGTAGCAATCTGCTTGCCAAACAACCAGGCTGGCTTCAAGGCCTGGGGCAATGCGCCCAATGCGGCCTGATTCTCCAATTAAATCAGAGGCAATGGCGCTGGCTTGATAGACCGCTTGCTCAAAAGGCATCCAGCCTGCTTTCGCCAAAAATGCCACCATTTCATTTAATAACAAGACACTTCCTGCCAGCTGCCCCGCTGCATTAACAACGCGATTGCCAATACGGGTAACGGATTGCCCTGCAAAATCAAAGGTCTCTCCGCTCTGGCGACCCGCTAGCGCCATGGCGTCGCTGACCAGCGCAATTCGAGAGTTGGGCTTGACGGCTTGCACCAGTCGCATGGCTTCATGGCAGACGTGTTCGCCGTCTCCAATCCAGGTGGCATAGAGGTCAGGATTGAGTAATATTTCGGGCAAACAGCCGGCATTGCGATGATGAAACGGCGGCATGGCGTTAAACAGGTGAGTCACCCCACGAAGTCCAGTTTTAACCATGGCTCGCAGTTGTTCGGGGTCAGGGTTGCAATGGCCTGCCATTGGGGTAACCCCGGCTGACAAGAGGCATTGAAGCATGTCACCCGTAACATCGCGCTCTGGGGCGTAGGTCATCATGCGCACGCTTGGCGAGAGGAGGGCTTTTAATTCAGTCAGGCAAGGCGAATGCGCCCCAAGGGCATCTAGGGGATGCACCCCACTGAAGCGCGCGTTTAGAAAGGGGCCTTCCAGGTGGATGCCGAGCATTTCTGAAGAGGCCAAAGTCTCAGGCATCTCGTCCAAAAAGGAGATATCAGGCCAGATGCTGGCGGCTTCTTCCAGTAATTGCAGGGCGCAGAGCATATCTGTTAAAGGGGCAGAAATGAGCGTTGCCATGGCGTGGGTTATGCCATATTTTGGCAATTGCCATAGCAGGGAAGTCACCTGCTTGAGGGATGCATGGTTAAAGTCAATGCCAAAGGCGCCGTTGAGCTGTAAATCAATCAGGCCAGGGGTCAGAATGCTGTTTTGTGGCAAGGTAATGATGGAGACGTTGTCATGATTGAGCAACAGTGAGGCGGGTAACGTTTTTGAGACGTCAATAATTCGCCCCTGTTGAATGACCACACAGCCGGCATGCAGCGAAAACCCTGTTGAGGAGGCCGCTGATGATAAATCCTCCGGCCATGCCATCATGGGTGCGTTGATGAGGGTTACCGGTAGAGAGGCGTCGAGGGGGCGTTTGCTCATCTGCCGAGAAGAGGCCTCAACGCCAGGCCAAGAAGCGGATGACAGTGCCTCTGAAAACTCAGAGCCAGATTGTTCAGAAAAGGAAGCGGCCATAACTATTCAAATGTCCTCTCATTCAGAAATATAACAATCCCGCAAACATCAGACGCTATTATGCGTTGACGTACGCCCCTATTCTACACTAGGATAATTGTTAATCTCAAATAAATCATTGCTTACTGTCCTCTCTTTTTTTGAGAATATTGAATATTTTCTAGAAAGCCTTTTTGCCTGTCTGACTTGAAAATCAGACAAAAAAACAAGCTAGAAATTCTAAACTCAAAAGAAAAACTTATAAAAAAATTCTAGAAATTAGTAAAACTTAAATAAAACTATAAAAAGTACTGCGTTTCAGTATATATTTTTACGTAGCAATCTAGAAAATATTATATTTTGTCTCAATTTTGAACCAATGATGTTCAGATATGGTTTCTTCTTTTGATGTTGACGCACCCCGCCAGGCGCACGGCCCCACTGCCGTTTTGTCGCTTAATGAAAATGTCATTCGTGCAGCTGTTCACCAGGCCGTAACGCATCTCTCAGAGGCGCGCTCAAACGTCCGTTCAGAGTCTGAGATTACACCTCCCTATTCTCAATCAAAAGATGCCCCGATGCCTGAAAAAGAAAGGCCGTTATCCTCCGAGTTTTTAAAATTATCCAAGCGCTTAAAGTCATTTGATGCAAGTCGGGTTCATCAGAATGCCGTTGATGTCTCCGAGTCTTCATCCTTTCAATCAATTACCCGTCACCGTTATGCCAGAGGGCCTGAGTCCATGAGTCTTGATTTAAACAACTATACTGATCTGTCAAAAGAACCTGTCATGTTCGATGAGGAGTCATCATCTGTGAACCATCAAACAACTACCGCAACCTTACGCCAATCCTCAGACTTGACGAGTCGTTTGCCCAATATCACGTTTGCCCAATCTGGTAATCACCCCGAATTTGCAGATGCGCGTCCAGATGTTGATGCCCAATTCTCTGGTAATGTGCAAACGTTGATGCGTTTGGTCAACGACTTGCCTGAAGGGGTTACCAAACAGACGGGGGCGGCGATTATTCGTCTGACCATGGAAGCCATGGGAATTTCCATGGAGGAAGTGCTCACCGAAGCCCAGGCGGCTCAGTCTGAAATGCTGGATGCGGTACGCGCCAATATCAAGAAAATTGAAGAGTTCAAAAGTGTTATCCGTAAGCTGGAAACCGATATCAAATTCTTTCAGGGCAAAGCCAACGACCTCTCCGAAATTATTGATCTCTTCATCTTGTCGAACGCCTCAAGCAGTCGTTCGTCAAATTCAGATTACTAAATCTCTTTAACGTTGGATTTTCCCCGCGTACAATAAAAGCCCGCACGCATCATGATGTTACGTTCATGAGATCTCTGTGCGGGCTTTTTGTCAGGGTTCTTTATGAGAAATTTTTTTCTTAGCCCGCAACGCCTTTTCGGGGCATTTTTAGGGCTGTTCTTTATTCTCTATGGCGGATGCCAAACACAGTGGCCTTCTCTGGAAACACAAACCAGGCTCTGGACGAACCAACAGCTCTATGATGACGTCTGGCAAACTATTGAGCGCGATTATCTGGATCCTAGTCTCAATGGCCAAGATTGGGCTCGATGGCGGCATCGCTATGATGGCTGGCTTTTGAATGAAGATGAAACCTTCACGGCCATTGAGACGATGGTTGCAAGCCTTGGGGATGATTACACCTTGTTTATGCGCCCTCGGGATATGGCCGAGCAAGCCATGCAAATTGATGCACGCCTCTTCGGTGTTGGCCTTGAGCTGATGAAGCTTTCTGGAGGGATTACTGTTGTTGGAGTCTTGCCAGAATCGCCCGCAAAAAAAAGCCGAATCCGCCCCGGTGATAAGATTACCTCGATTGATGGTCAATCCGTGAGTATGCTCTCTATTGAAGCCGCTGCGGATAAAATTCGAGGTGCCGAGGGCTCGGTGGTCACTTTGACGATCGAGAGAACAAACACACCAAAAAATGCAGTGCCTCAACATTGGCAAGAGACCTTGAAGCGGGCTGAAATCAAGCTTCATGATCTATGGATTGACGCATTGGGTGATCGCGCATCGATTGGTTATATTCAAATCCAGTCGTTTATTGGCGAAACCCTTGAAGCCGATTTGAGTCAGGCTTTTGCTAAATTTCGTCACAAAAAAGGCCTGATTATTGATCTTAGAGGCAATTCTGGTGGCTTGCTGAGTAATGCCGTCAGCGTCTCGGATATGCTTTTGGATAGCGGGGTTATTGTGAGTATTGAGGGGCGGCAAAATGGCCATCAGGCAGTAATTCAGGCCTATCACGCCAATCGGGGTCAATTGTTTGAGGGCCCGGTAGCGGTTTTGATTGACGGCGGCTCGGCCAGTGCCAGTGAAATTGTTAGCGCGGCGCTGCACGATCATCATCGGGCTGTGCTGATTGGTCAGCGCTCTTTTGGAAAAGGCTTGGTGCAAAAGGTTGTACCGCTTGAACAGTCTGCGGGTCTCAATTTAACGGTTTCTCGCTATTTAACGCCGCGGGGTCAAAATATTCATCATAATGGCATTGCCCCAGACATGTTTATCCCTGAGCATAATGACAATAAGCTCGTATTGCCAATTAGCACACACGTAGCGGATCTGGATACGGTTAAACGTCAGCGACTTCAGCAGGATCCTGTCGTGAAGGCGGCGATTCGATGGCTTGATCGTCATTGTCGTCATCAGCCCTCAACCAATTCAGCTGGAGCCTCCTTGTCTTGAGCGCTTATGAGTTGTGATGCAAACCCCGACGGCCTTAGCCGACGCGCTGAATAGAGAGCAGCGAGGCTTTAGATGCGTCAATGCCCAACTGTTTGCTAGCGTTGCCTAAATTGAGCGCAAACTCAACAAAGCGCTTAGCACTGCGCTGAGGTTGGTGCCCGTCTTCGTAACTACTGCCTAAATAGGCCACTGGCTCCTTGGCGGGCACATCTGAAAAGACGTGTTTAAAGGGCATCGTCAGTGTTTTTCCGTTGGCCGCATTGGTGACGATAAATTGGGCATTCTGTTCAATTAAGGCGTTGGCCTCGGCTTGGGAAAGGCTCAGGTTGGTTTTAATATTACCAAACGTTCGGTCCTGAAAGCCTGCAAATTGGGTCGACTCACCTGTTGAAAGCCTCAGGGGTTTGAGCGATTGGGCAAAAAGATTTAAAGCTGGGGTGACGTGTCGAGTGGTATCTACAAAATTTTCGGGAGCCAAGCCGCCTGCAATGGCGGCCGCAACAACGGCAAATAAATCACGGCCGTGGAAAATTTCAGGAATGGTATAGGCAGGATCCTGGCGGCGAATGCGCTCAAAGGCCTGAACCTTGTTAATATCAATGGCGTATAGCTTTGGGTCTTCGCCGGGCGTCTTTTTCAGGGCACGATATAACAGCCCTAAGCTGCCGTTATTAGGCCCAATCACGATACCCGAGTGTTTGGTGACCAAAATGCTTCGATCATGAGCGCCTTGATTGCCAACACCCGGATCGGTGACGGCAATGACAATGGAATGTTTGCCGGCTAAGCGCAGCAGGGTCAACGCCGAATAATCCACATGACCATATGGGATATCACTAAAGGTTCGAACATCAAGGACGTTATGAGGCGCACTGGTTTTTTGAGAAGGGGATGTTTTTGCCCAGTCACTCCAGTCCATGGTGTCAAAACGCCCGTTAGTTTCACCCGAAGAGGTGTTGGGGCTGGCGTTCTTCACGTCTTCCAAAACATCATGAAATGCTCGCATGGCTTCGTGATTGGAAGGACCATCGTTAAAGTCTGTGTAAAGTGTCACATGATCGTAGGGGCCATGATACGGCTGCAAAGCCCCAAAATGAGTTCCAGAGACCGTTTGATCTCTTGAAAACGTATCGTTGCCAAACGAAACAGCTAAAGGCGTAATAGTTTGCAGGCGGCTGCCACTGAATAATGAGGCTTGGGAAGCTGGAGCGGACATGTTTACACTTCTCGATAGTGTCATCATAGGGAGCAGGACCTTTCAAACCAATCAAATTCAAAAATGCGACCAAGCATCATGATGCCAAGTGCGGCATCTCGTGCTTTTAGACAATCGTTTCTGATGTAACCAATACTGGTCAATCGCAAAACGTGCCAAACGAAGATAAATTTGTTACAACCCTTCATGTTTGAGCTGCTGACAAGGTCTTCTTTTGGGTATACTTTTTAAATATCAAGAAGGTTTTTATGGCAATTTTGCGTGTTTTTGAATATGGCGAACCGGTGCTTCGGCAACCGGCCGAGCCCGTGCATAAAGTGTCGAGTAAAATTCAAAAGCTGGTCAGCGACATGTTTGACACCATGGTGGCGCAGGAGGGTGTTGGTCTGGCAGCCCCGCAAGTCGGTGTGAGCAAACAGGTGCTGGTCTTGGATTGCTCCCCTGATAACCCCCCTGACAAGCCTCATCGCGATGGCCCCATGGTCATGATGAATCCGGTATTAATCAAAAAATCTGGCGCCTATCTCAGCCGGGAAGGTTGCCTGAGTTTTCCTGGGGTCTACATTGATGTTAAGCGCTATGAGACCATTACCGTGCGCTACATGGATATGAAAGGCCGCACGCAGGTGTTGACGGTGAGCGCGGATCGTCTGCTATGTCGGGCGATTCAGCATGAATTGGATCATCTCAATGGCATTTTATTTATTGATCATGCCATGGATCGCTTTGGCACGGACCAGCTCTTGCAGCAAGCGGGTTTACCGGTCATTGACCCGAATAAGTTACTATCTGAGCCAGAAATTGAAGCTCTGTTGGCAGAAATCTCGCTCAATGCACCCACGCAAGCTGTCCCTGACACGGTCATTCATTAGGGTCTATAACAGACTGATATCGGACGTATTGCTTGCCTGTTGCGTGTTTCAGAAATCCCTTGCCAAAGGCCTGAAAATTAACTATGCTTTGAAGCCGGCAGCTTGAAGCCGCCTCGTTGTTGCTGCTTTCATTTTTTTAAAAAATTTCCTCTTTAAGGAGACCGACTATGTTTGCTGGGTCAAGTAAGTCCTCAAAAGCGTCTTTATCAGAAGGCTCATCTGGGGGGGGCGTATTGGATGGTGCGTTGATTCATCACACCACGCTTAATGCCAATCTGGAAGACGTTCAAAAAAACGCGGATATTCGGGGTGTTCGCCTTGATCAGGTTGGAATCAGCCAGTTTGATTTGCCTCTGGTTCTTGTCCAGAAAGATGGTGGGCTCCAGACAGTCTCTGCTTTGATTGATTTAAGCGTTGGCTTAAGCGCGCAAGCCAAAGGCGCTCATTTGTCGCGCTTTGTGGAGCAATTGGCCGCCTGGCATGGCAGTACGCAAACCCTTTGCTACGACTTGCGCCGGTTTTTGTCTGAAACGCGCCAACGCCAGGAAGGCACGTCAGCCTACGTTACCATGGCGTTTAAATATTTTATTGATAAAGCCGCGCCGGTGAGTAAGCTTTCTGCGCCAATGGCCTATCAGTGTGAGTTTCAGGCGACACTTAACCAGCAAACAGGTTATCAGTTTACCTTAGGGCTTCAGGTGCCAATTTCAACGTTATGCCCCTGCAGTAAAGCCATTTCAGACTTTGGTGCGCATAACCAGCGAGCAGAAATTCGTGTCTCTCTTGATTTTGCAGCAGATTACGATGATGCCCATGCCGTATTGTGGATTGAAGATTTGGTCTCAGGCCTCGAATCGCTTGGCTCTTGTCCGGTTTACCCGATGCTTAAGCGCGTGGATGAAAAATGGGTGACAGAGCGGCAATATACCAATGCCAAGTTTGTTGAAGATGTGGCACGCGATGTGACCCTTTACTTAAGAGAGCTGGCTGATGTTCGCCGTTTTCGGCTTGAAGTGGAAGCCCTTGAAAGCATCCACGGCCACAATGCGTTTGCACGGCACGCCGAATCTCGCTAACAAGCCAGTGCTCATGAGCCGCACCCTCAACCGCGTGGGTCGTACTCGGTATATTCCAAGATTTTGGTATATTGCGGGTCAGTCAGTATTTTTTCGGTGCCAAGAACCACGCATGACAAGGGGTCATTGGCAATCATAACGGGCACATCTACTTCTCGGGCAATCAGTTCATCCAGACCCGTCAAGAGCGCGCCGCCACCGGCAAGAACAATACCCCGATCCACAATGTCAGCGGCCAATTCTGGTGGCGTTGTTTCCAGCGTGGTTTTAATGCCTTCGACAATTTCAATGAGCGTCTCCCGCAAGCTGTCTCGAATTTCGGCCCCATGAATCCGGATGGTATGCGGCAAGCCATTGATCAGGTTGAGCCCTCGCACTTCCATTTCTTCTTCGTCTTCTTCGGTTTTGACCGCCGAACCGAGCCTAATTTTGATGGCTTCTGCCGTGCGCTCACCAATGGACAAATTATGGGCTTTTTTCAGGTACTGCACAATATTTTCGTTGAGCTCGTCGCCAGCCACGCGTAAACTTTTACTCACCACGATGCCGTTGAGGCTCAGCACCGCAATTTCAGTGGTGCCACCGCCAATATCAACAATCATGGAGCCGGTTGGGCGCATGACAGGCATGCCCGCCCCAATGGCTGCAGCCATGGGCTCATCCACCAAATACACCATGCGTGCCCCACACGAATAAGCGGCATCGCCAACGGCGCGTCGTTCCACTTCCGTGACGCCACTGGGAATACCCACAACAATACGTCCTGGGCGACCGCCAAAAAGCTTGGGCCCGCCCGTCACTTTCTCAATCATTTTCTTGAGCATCATTTCCGCCCATTCAAACTCGGCAATGACCCCATCTTTAAGAGGGCGAGTGGCACGAATGTGCGCCGGGGTGCGGCCCATCATCTCACGGGCAGCAATGCCAACTTCCAGTACCTGAGGAGGATTTTGACTGGTGTCGATTGCCACAACAGAGGGCTCACGAAGAACCACACCTTTATTGGCACTGCAAATAAGGGTGTTGACGGTTCCCAAGTCAACGCCGATGTCATTTCCCTGTGCTCGACCGAGCCCTAACCATTCCAACACGGATAGCCCTCAACAAACTGCCTGAACGATAGATAACGCATTTAAACGATTTATTAAAACGCCTTTAAAAACGACGTGACGTCACGCACCCCTAAAGATGATTTTTCATCAAAAATGAAATGCAGATAGCAATTTTATAAAATAATTATATAAAGATACTGTGCTTTAATCTAGGGGGTCCCCCTCGATTAAAGGGTTTAATTTGGCTCTTGCGCCATGTTGCCTTTAAAGGTTATGGGTTCGAGGGATTTAGCCTGGTTTTTCCATACGCCATTCAAACTAGGCTAAAAATTAAACAATGATTTTGAGGCACTCTAAAACGGTGCGAATGTCGCGCTCATTGATAAAGCCCAAGTGGCCAATGCGAAAAATGTGCCCTTTCAAATCTGCTTGACCGTCGGCAACGGTAATGCCAAAGCGCGATTTCAGCGTTTTTCTTAACGCATCAATGGTCATGCCTGTAGGCGCTTTTACCGATGTTACCGCATGGCTTGCATGGCTGTCTTGATTTACAAAAAGTTCAAGCCCCAGTTTGCTTATCCCCTGACGGGTCAAATCCCGAAGCGCTAAATGGCGCTCATGGATGGCCACAAGCCCCTCAGAGAGCATTGTGTTTAAAGCAACATCGAGGGCTAAAACCAAATGTGTGGCAGGGGTATACGGGGTGGTCATGGCCGCTTGCGATTTTTGATATCGCGTAAAGTTAAAATAAAAGCCTGGGTGCTTGCAGTGACGATGAGCCTGCCAAGCTTTTTGGCCAACAGCCAGAAATGCAAGGCCAGGAGGTATCATAAACGCTTTCTGGCTGCCCGCAACAGCGAGATCGATCCCCCAGGCGTCCATTTCAAAGGGGCTTGCGCCAATGCTGGTGACCCCATCCACCAAGCTCAGTGCGCCATGCTGAGCCACTCGAGCGGCCAGCGCTTTGACATCATTCTGCACGCCTGTTGAGGTTTCACTGTGCACCATAACGACCATTTTGATGTCTTTAGCAGAAGGCAACGTCAAGGCGGCATCCAAATCTGCCAGTGTATTGGCAGAGCCTGCAGGCACTTGTAACCGGGTGACCGTAAGTCCCAAATGCTCAGCCAAATCTGCCCAGCGATTGCTAAATACGCCGCATCCCAACACCAGAATATGATCTCCCGTATTTAAGGTGTTTTGCAAGGCGGCTTCAATGGCACCGGTGGCGCTGGCGGTGTAAAGCAAGACATCAGATTCGGTTTTAAAAACCTTTTGCAGCGCCGGAAAAACCCGTTCTAAGACGGCTTTAAATTCAGGTCCACGATGGGCAATGGCCGGCTTCGCCATGGCTTCTCTGACGGCATCGGGCAAGGGGGTAGGGCCAGGAATGAGTAACAGATCGCTTGTCATAACCAAAGGCTTTCTTCAAACACTTGAAACAAAACGCAATTAAGACACGCCCTCAAGCTCTAGGTATCACGATTGCGCATAAAGCCAGACAGCGTCGTTTGGATTTCTTGGGGGCTTTCCAAGGCTTCCAGGGGGATGGGGTGCTTTTTCATCCTTGAAAAATCAAACACCACCACGGTTGGTACACTGTCAACCCCGAAAAGATTTACAAAAGGGGCATTGTTGGCGTCTTCGGCATTGACCATGACCCAACGCAGATGGTTTTTAAAGCGCGTCTCCTGCATGACGCCATGAAGCATGGGTGTTAAAATCTGGCAGCTGCGGCAGCTGTCTGTATAAAACTCAACCAGCACGGGTGTCGATTTGTCCTTGAAGGCCGCATCCAGCGTAAGTCCCGAATCGTAAGAGGATGGCAACGCCTTGAGCGCCATTAAATTCCCAGAAAAGGAAATAATGGCCGTGATGGCAACCAGTGCTAAAATTAACAATAAACTTTGTTTAAACATTACGCCTCATTTGTGTTTATTGAGTATGCAAGCACACGTTAAACGTACTACTATTATCTAGCATACTGCAACAACGCATTCGATGCACGAGCCTTGATAATGTCGCCTGAGCTCCCCCTGAATTGTTACCATTTTATTTAAAGCGGGCACTTGATTATGAATTCAACAGGTTGTGGGCTCACCGCCGAACAATATTACGTAACCCAAGAAAAAGGCACGGAGCGTCCCTTTTCGGGTGCTTATAACTGCTTTTATGAGGCAGGCAGTTATCGATGCATCTGTTGTAACAATCGTTTGTTTGAATCTACTGCTAAGTATGACTCTGGCTCCGGGTGGCCGAGCTTCTGGCAGCCCAGTGGCGCGCAAAGTGTCAGTTTCCATCAGGACCTCACGCTGGGCATGCTTCGGGTTGAAGTGACCTGCCTTGCATGTGGGGCTCATTTGGGGCATGTGTTTGACGATGGCCCTGCGCCTACCGGCAAGCGCTATTGCATTAATTCGGCGGCTCTGACGTTTGAAGGCCTTGCCGACACTGCTGAGGAGTCTTCGAGTCGTCAATAACATTGAAAGCCATAGAAATTCTCGAGATTTGAGTTCGTCATCAGTTTTCAAGATGCTGAAATTGTTAAGGCACACCCGTGATAGGCATTGGGTTGACTTGCATCCTGTAATTTTCTCGTGCTAACCTTACAAGGAGAATTTAGCGTTTATTCAAGAATTGCTGAATTTAATTGCTGAAATTCTATTTTTTTAGGTGTGAGCTCTTTTTAAAATACTCAACCTGATTTTTTAAAATTTTAAACATCTTTTTCAGATGTTTTCCAGATGGAGACCTTTTAACGCTATGTCCAAACGGTGCCAAGTTTCCAAGAAACGCTTTAACAAGGCCAACAGTGTCAGTTTTTCCAACAAGCATACCCGCCGCCGTCAGGAAATCAATCTGCAAACCAAGCGTCTGTGGGACGCCGAGGGTAATTGCTGGGTGCGAATCCGTGCTTCTGCCCGTGTGATTAAAACCATTACCACCTATGGTTTGCGCTCAGCGCTCAAGCGCTATGGCGCTCTTGATCTTGTTCAGTCGGTCTAGCCTCACATAACAGAAGGATTGATCGTCATGTCCGAGAAAAGCGCCAAGTTGTTTGTGGCTAACATTGAATACACCATTTCTGAAGATGAGTTATATGCCCTTTTTTCAGATGCTGGTGAAGTTGTTTCTTTGTATCTGCCTCGCGATCGTCAAACCAATCGTCCGCGAGGTTTTGCCTTTGTGGAAATGGGCTCAGTCGATCAGGCTGAAGCGGCCATTAGCAAGCTCCATAATGCCGATATTCGTGGCCGTTTGATGGCGGTTCAATTTCAGCGTCCTGGCGACAGTAAGCCAGGCGGTGGTGGCCCTCGTGGGGGTGGCTTTGGCGGTGCGCCTCCTACCCGCTCACAGCAATATGGTAGCGGTGATGGCAGCCAAGGCTGGTAAATTTAAAGTAATCAAATAAAAACTTTTTGCGATATTTTAAGGCTCTCAATTTAAAAGCCCAATTTAGTTGAAAGGAATTGTTGTTATGGCCAAAAAAGGTAAAGGCGGTCAATTCATTAAAATGAAAAGCGCCAAAAGTGGTCACGAATACTACACCACCAAAAATAAACAAAATAACCCTGAGCGCATGGAACTTCGCAAATACGACCCGATTGCACGTGAGCATGCGGTCTATAAAGAAGCTAAGTAGGCCATGTTTACCGGGCTGATTGCCGCTATTGGAACCATCCAATCCATAAGCCAATCTGAAAATAAATCGACATCCCTTGGCAGCGCGTCAGATTATTTGGCGCGCTTTACGGTGTCTGCGCCCTCTGATTTTCTGAAAAACACGGCTCTGGGGGATAGCATTGCCATCAGCGGTGCCTGTATGACCGTGACGGCGTTAACTTGCGACAGTTTTTCTTTTGATGTCTCCCCAGAATCCCTTAAAAAAACGATTTTAAGCCGCCTCAAGCCAGGCGATGCTGTTAATTTGGAGAAGCCCGTCACGCCAAATCAACCCATGGGAGGCCACTTTGTTAGCGGCCATGTTGATGGTTTGGCCTATCTGGAAGCGCTGCAGGCTGTGGGTGAATGTCATCAGCTTGGCAT
>JAYKJM010000024.1:0-27178 GCA_035285385.1 Vampirovibrionales bacterium | reverse complement strand
CCATCCCATTTGGGTTCCACGACCAAAACCAGCGGGGTCGATGCAGAGAGTTTTCCAAGCTCACGCACCGATTGTATCCAGGCTTCAATTTCGCTAATTTGGTAGGCCTTTTGAAGACTCAACATTGGTGTGTGATGGCTCAGCAATGGTTGTGATTGCCGACCTTTGGCAGACTCTTTTGTGCCCACCGTGCCAATGAGGTTTGTCACACTGTCGGCGGTTTGATATTGTGGATAGGCGTGCTCTAATTTTAAAAGTTCCTGATAGCGCGCGTCATAGGCTGAATCGGAGAGCTTTGGTCGCCCCTCATCATACTGTTTTTGAGCGGTTTTCAGTTGTTTCTGAAGGGTTTGAATCCGCTGTCTAATTGCAGTTTCGTCAGCAGATTCAGCCGACGTATTTTTTGGTATCCGGGTGCTTTCAGCCCAAACAGGGCATTGCGCCAGCAAAGCGGTGAAAAAAAGGCCTGAAAAAACGAGCCAAATTATAACATTACGCATAAACAGTTACGCCTAACTCTATTTATTGATAGTCTTGTATAGCCTACCTTTATGGCATACTCCTTAAAGGTTTGTCATTCCCAGATAGCTTTATATTGTAGCCAGTTTTAGGAAGCCTTTGACCCATGACCTCTGCCCAAGTGATTCCTCTGACGTTAGCAAACCCTGAGCCTGTCGCTGATATTGGTGTCTTTGGTGGCTCTGGGTTTTACAATCTGCTGCCCGATGCACGCCAGGTCGTGGTTGAAACCCCTTATGGATCACCCAGTGACGCCATTACGCTGGGCACCATTGGTGGCAAGCGTGTTGCGTTTTTGCCCCGTCACAGCGCGGCGCATACGTTGCCACCCCATAAAATTAACTACCGGGCAAACGTCTGGGCGTTCAAACGGTTAGGGATTTCTCGCGTTATTTCCCCTTGTGCGGCAGGCAGTTTGCAAAAAAATGTTGAGCCCGGCAGTTTTGTGATTTGCGATCAGTTTGTTGATCGCACCAGTGGCCGCCCTGACACGTTTTATGATGGGCCGGTCACCACGCACGTGAGCCCTGCGGATCCATTTTGTCCTGAATTGCGTGCGTTGGCCATTAAAAATGCCAAATCACTGAATATTCCAGTCCACGAAACCGGTACGGTGGTCGTTATTCAAGGGCCACGGTTCAGCACGCGTTCCGAATCTCGCTGGTTTCGCGATCAAGGCTGGGAAGTGATCAATATGACCCAGTACCCTGAAGTGCATCTGGTCAAAGAGCTCGAGATGTGTCCGCTGAACATATCGCTGATTACCGATTATGACACCGGCGTGGATGGTATTGCCCCAGTCAGCCATGAGCACGTTATTGAGGTGTTTACGCAAAATAATGCCAAGCTGAAAAACCTCCTGTTTTCGCTGATTGAAGACACCCCTATTGACCGCCTGATCTGCAAATGTGGTGAGGCTTTGTCGGGTGCAAGAATGGGCTAGAGAGAGAGTTTTGCCAATGTTTCCCATTGCAGCCATTCGCCTGTTTTTGTATAACTTTCTGGATTTATACAAGCTGTTGGTGTTTGTGCGGATTATTTTGTCATGGTTTCCTGGCATTAACTGGAGCCGTCAGCCTTTTAAGCTGCTTGATGATGCGACAGAGCCCGTCATGGCTATTTTCCGTCGCTTGATTCCCCCTATTGGCATGATTGATCTCTCCCCCATTGTGGTATTTTTTGTTATTGGTTTATTGCAAAGTTTGTTGCGCTAGCAAAAGGCATTGAGGATCCACAATCCAGCCCTCTTTTGCCGCTTTGATATTCCGAGGGATGCCAAAATCCTCTCGAGAGGCGGCCCAAGCTGCTTGCATGCAACAACTCATCGCATCCAGGCTATCTCCCCGAAAGTCTTCGAGCATTGTTGAGGCGATGGCCTCTGGTAAATCCACCCGAAAACCGTATAAATCCTGGCAGCCGTCTTGCTGCACTGCCTCCAGAAGCATTTGGCGCGCCCGTCGATGAGACGGTGATCGATCAGGACAAGAAAGCTCACTTTTGTAGGGTGTTTTGCCTATAAAAGCGCGAGCAACCATTGCCGGATACCCTTCAATCATTGTGCGATGTTGTGGACGCTCAGACGTGTGAACAGGGCGAATGTCAACGGTACTTTCTAACAGAATAGGCCATAGCCGAAACGCCATGCGACCCACCGGCACCCGATACAATCGAACTGGGCTCGATGACTTTGTGAGTCGATCCGTTGGCCGCATGGGTAATTTTTGCCCGGGCGCCTGTGTCTGACTGTATTGAGCCACCATGGCCTCAAAAGCTTGCATGGAAAGCTGACTGAGTTTTTCAGCGCAGCGCTGCCAGTTGTCTGCAGGCCAGTCAAAAAATTCCCAAAAAGCGTATGGAAAACTTAAAGGAGCATCAATGGCGCATAGCCAAGTTTGAGCCACCGACGTGGTTAGCCATTGACGCAGCGCATCAAAGGATACCCAGTGCTCAAGGCCTGTTACCAAAAGGCGATCGGATTGACGCTGAGCAAAGACAGCTGTTATTGGCTTGCATTTACGAGGAGCACTCGTAAAATCGATACCCACGCACAGCACAAACGGTCTTGATGTCCAATTTTAGTGCATTTAAACGGCTGTTAATTGGCGCATGGCATTGGCTGCCTGCTTCAGGGCGTCCGCTTTGTCTGTGCGTTCCCAGGGCAGATCCAGCTCCACGCGACCAACGTGACCGTAAGCTGCTAAATTTTGATAAAAGCGCCCCTTGCGCTGAGCAGGGAGGTTTTGCATATCAAAGGTTTGAATAATGCCCATGGGTCGCAAGTCAAAATGCTTTTCGACAAGCGCTGCTAACTCATCATCCGTGAGTTTGCCGGTGCCAAATGTGTTGACATTTACCGACAGCGGGCGCGCCACACCAATAGCGTAACTGATTTGCACTTCGCATCGGCTTGCTAGCTGGGCTGCCACAATATTTTTAGCCACGTAACGGGCTGCGTAGGTTGCTGAGCGGTCTACTTTTGTCGGGTCTTTGCCGCTGAAGGCACCACCGCCATGGCGAGAGTAACCGCCATAGGTGTCGACAATCACTTTTCGGCCGGTCAAGCCACTGTCTCCTTGGGGGCCGCCAATCACAAAACGGCCGCTTGGATTGACGAAATACTTGGTCTGAGCATCGGGTTTGATGTCATAGCGCTCAAACACGGGGGCAATGACGTACTGTTTGAGATCTTCGAGGATACGAGCCTGAATTGCTTCGTTATCAGTGCCAATACCAGAAATTTGTGGATTATGCTGGGTACTGATAAGCACAGTATGAATCCGCTTGGGACGATGATTTTCGTACTCAACCGTGACTTGTGACTTGCCATCTGGGCGCAGATAGTTCAACGTTCCATTTTTGCGCACTTCAGCCAGTTTTTGACACAAGGCATGTGCAATGTCGATGGGCAGTGGCATCAGATGATCCGTTTCATCGCAGGCAAATCCAAACATAATGCCCTGATCGCCGGCTCCAATTTGATCAATCTCACTATCAGACAACTTGCTGCGCACTTCTTGTGAGGCATCGACGCCACCGGCAATGTCAGGAGACTGCTCGTCGATGCTTGTCAACACGCCACAGGTGCGGGCATCAAAACCGCCACTTTGTTCTCCAATGTAGCCAATGTCTTCAATGACGCGGCGCACAACACCCGGAATGTCGACATAGCATTTAGACGTAATTTCACCCGTGACCAAAACCAGCCCTGTTGTCGCGACGGTTTCAGCGGCCACGCGGGCTTTGGGATCTTGGCTTAGGAAGGCATCGAGAATGGCATCTGAAATCTGATCACAAATTTTATCGGGGTGGCCTTCAGTGACCGATTCTGAGGTAAATAAAAACCGACTGGTGCTCATGCCCGTGTCCCTTTCAGAGAGTATAATAGCGTTGTAACAACAAAAACGGTCTGATTGTCATTGCTCATCGATTTTGACCTTGCTCATGGACAACCACAATCTTATCCAGCATATCCACAAATTTTGTGCACGCAAGATTATCCACCCAAGTCTGGCAACACTTTAGCCAATAGGATGCTGACTGGTATTGCGGCAATATTCTGCTTGAATGACGACCCAGTGGGTTTGTGTGTCGGTTCTGATATGGATGAATCCTGCTTGTGTCATGGCCGCAATTACCTCAGGCGCTTGTGATTCTGTGATGCCTGAGGCCAGCAGCACCCCGCCAGGTTGCATTCTTAAGGCCATTTCAGGCAAAAGATCGATCACCACAGGGGCTAAAATATTGGCTAAAATGAGACGGTATTGGGTCTGACAGAGCCCACTCAATGGGGTACCGCTGACTTCAAGTTGTACATGATTTCGTGCCGCTTCCAATTCGGTGGTGTGGATGGCAATCGGGTCAATATCAATCGCCAGGATGTCACGGCTGCCGCGTTTTGCGGCATAAATCGCCAGAATGCCAGAGCCTGTGCCAACATCTAGAATATTGTCCTGGATAAATCCGTCGCGCTCATCAGCAAGGCGCTCCAGCGCCTGAAGCATTAGTCGGGTAGTGGCATGTTGGCCTGTTCCAAACGCCATTCCTGGATCAAGGGTTAAGACGACTTCATCTGGTGAGGCGGGGGTGTAGGATTCCCATGCCGGCACAATCGTCAACTTGGCCGTCACAGGGTCAATGTGCCAAAAGCGCTTCCAGGCTTCTTCCCAATCTTGCTGTTGAACCATGGTTCGCTCTCCAATGGTTATTTGATCCCCCCAGTGACTGGCGCGCAACCAATCGATAAGGCTGGTTAATGTTTCGGGAGATTGTGCATACACACGAAGCGTTTCGGCATGGGTGATGTGTTCTCGATCTTCGGTTCGAATTTCAGTGGCCGCAATATCGTCCCATCCCCACAAAATCTCACTCAGCAGCGCAATGGTTTCTGGTTGCCCCGTCAGGGTTTGATACAAGGTATTGGCAATGAAGGTGCTCATGCGCATGAGTTTACGTCAAAAACGATGCATGCAGAATGCGCTACGGGCGTTTTATTTTGAACAAGCCAAAGCGTTGGGGAAAGATTTTTCCCCAACGCAAGGTTGATTTATAGTTAGTTTTTGATCTGACACCTTGACGCTTACACCGCAAAGGTATTTACTGCCTGTGAGAGATCGGTTGCCATTCTGGAGAGATCATCAGCGGTGTTTAGCACCTGATCGGCTCCTTGAGAGGCTTCTTGAGTTGCTGAACTAAGATGGGTTGCGCTTTCGGCCATTTCTTCGGCGCGGGTGGCCAAGGCCATCGCGTTTTGAGAAATTTCACTTGTTCCCAAAGAGAGGTCTCTAAGGTGTTGGGTAATGAGCTGAACCCCTTTGGTGCCTTCTTTGGTTTGTTGTGCCACATGATGTGTCATTTCAGCACTTTGTTGAACGTTTCGGGCAACTTCATTGGCCGCCTGGGCTGTGTTTGCAATATTTTGGCTGATTTCATTGACGGTTGCGCTTTGTTCCACCGAGGCACTGGCAATGGTGTTGTTAATTTGGTTGAGGTTCTGAATAACACTGACAATGGTGTTGATGGCGGTAACGGCCTGTGTCGTGCGATTCTGGATTTCCTCAATCCGTTGGCGAATGTCTTCTGTGGCTTCAGCCGACTGCTTGGCGAGCTCTTTGACTTCGTTGGCCACAACCGCAAACCCTTTTCCGGCTTCACCGGCACTTGCGGCTTCAATCGTTGCGTTGAGCGCCAACAAATTGGTCTGGCTGGCAATGCTTTTAATGACATCCACCACGTTGCCAATTTCGCGAGCCGCTTGACCCAACGAGTCAATAGCTTCAGAGGTTTTGTTGGCCGTGCTTTCTGCCGATTGTGCCACCCGTGCACCGTCGGTTGCGCTTTTTGAGACTTCTTGCAGTGAGGCTGTCATCTCTTCCACGGCCGAGGCAATGGTGTTTACCGAAGCAGACATTTCTTCCGTGGCGGCCGCAACGCTTTGCATATTGCCCGCAATGCCGTCAATGGACTGCTCCATTTGCGTATTGCTTCTCAAGACATCTTCACTGGCGCTCGATACTTGCTGAATGGCTGCTGAAGATTCCTCAATAGCAGAGGCCACGGTTTTAATTCGGCTGTCTATTTCCTCTGTAATTCGTGTGGAGACCTGAGTTGCCTTGCTTAAGGTTTCAACCGTATGGCTCATTTGATTTGAGCTGTTGGTGAGCAATTCAGATGAGCTGGTGACGGTCTTCACGTTTTGTTTGATGTTTTGGACAACGTCTGCAAATGACCCTACCATCTGGTTGAAAAAGCCACTAATTTGGCTTAATTCATCACGACAATCCAGAACCAACCGGGTTTTAAGATTGCCTCCTGCCACTTGCTCTGTTGATTGGCGCAGCCTGGTAATAGCGTTCATCACCGAGAAGTACATCCCTGTCAGGAAGTAGGCTCCCAAGAGGAAGGCCACCACCGCGATAGACAAGGCGCGATCTTGCTTGGGTTGAATGCCCCCAATTCGGGTTTCGACCAGTTCATAAAACTTTTTGCTGCTGGCATTGGCAAATGACTGATAGCTATTCAGTGCCTCTTGCGCAGAATGATTAATTTGCTGAGCCGACACCTGCAGTTTGCTTGGCTGGATGACGGCTGTGTTTAACAAGTTCAGGTAGCCATCCATAGCGCTAACGTATTTTTGGTAGTCATCATTTAGCTGGGATTTTAAAGTGTCATCTTTGGTGTTTTGCACCGCAATGTCGAAGTCTCCTTTGGTAATTACAAAGTGATCTTCGAGCACACTGCGCGCACTGATAAGCGCAATCTTGTCGGCTTCTGTCAAGACACCCTGCTTGGCGGCAGACTCTGCCAAGAGGCGGGTTTTTCCGAGTAAATCCAGAATCCACACGGGTTGAATGACGGTAATATCCATTAATGAATAGCTATCGGCATCCGGATCCAGAATCAAATTGCTATTGAAACCCACCAGCCCCATATACGCCTGCAAATCGCTAATGAGTGCTCGCGTCTCCTGCGGGCTGGATGAACCGGTCAATGCGCTCAGCTTGGATTTAATGGGTGCCCACTTGGCACTGCTATTGAGGTCACCATTGTGTTGTTGATCCATTTTCTGGACGCTATCAACCGCTTCGCTGAGCCCTTGGGTCACCCCAAACGAGGTTTTGGCTAAAACAGTTCTTAGCGGGTCTATGACTGCCATCCCAAATTCTTCTTTTTTAGAAAAATTAACCTGAGACTGCGTGGCGCTAATTAGCTCTGTCATGGGCGAATAGGCAATGGCTAGAAATAATGCGGTGGTGACCGTAAATTTCAATGGAAAGCTCAACCGGTTCATAATGGCAATTGAGACTCCAAAAATCCCTTGAAGCCAGCCGCGTTTTTGATCCGGCTGCCAGGTTGAGGGGTCTTGGTTATCTTTTGAGTTCAACAAAAACTGAAGCGACTCTTGCTGAAATTGTTTGACATCCGGCTTGGCGGGTGCATTATTTTGGCGAGATTGTCTGGATTGGGGGGCTTCTGGCAATAAGGTACGTGGATTCATGACAGGGGTTTCTCCTCAAAATAGGGTGACGATACAAAACGTGTTAACAGTAACGGTTCGTTCAATTGACGTGCTCTGCCTCATCCTTATCGAAATGAAGGAGAGTGGATTTTGAATTTAGAAGGCGTAATTGACTCTCAGGCCTAAAATAGTGACCAGCCCGTTGTCAGGAATGCCCAATCGGTTGGCAATAAGCTGGACACTCGGCACGATGGTGACACCTGGGGCTGCCTGGAATTTGTAATAGGCTTCACCCACATGCTCCATGCCTTGTTTGCCAATGTATCCGCCATCGGCGATGTCTACAAAAGCGTAACCAAGGCCAATCACATCACTTTCTCGATGCCCCGGGAATAAGGCTGAGACTGGGATGCTCAAGACGGACGTGAACGATTGCTTTGCTGCGGCTGCAACCAGTGCTGGGCCAGGTTGCATGGTTGTCATGGAGACCAAATTAGGGCTGGTATCATTTAACAGATAGCCGACGTTGGTGCCAATGCCTCTGAACCATTCCTGGTTCCAGCCGGCATAGAAAGAGCTGCTGGCGCCCGTGTTCAGCAAGTTGGGATAAGCACCACCACTGCGGTTGGTTAACGAGCTGATATTGCTTGCAATATTGCGATTGCCTGCTGCCCAGCTATTATAGCCCCCTAAATAGAGCGAGCCGGGTTTACTGAAGGCTTCACCTAAAAAGGCGGTCGTGTAGTTGAGTTTACCTTCATAAGTAAGGTTAAACGCATTCATCAGGTCGCCAACATCAGGGCTGCCAACGGCCGTGCTGAAGTCAAAGCTGGCGTGCTCGCCCAAACCTTGGTGATAGCTGTAGGCGGCCATGGGCATGTTGTTATTGACAGCAATTCCCGGAATGTTAATAAACGCGTTGTTCTGGAATTGCTCCAGCTCGTTTCCGCGATAGGGACTCACGTCAAAGATGTCCCACCAGCGAAATAGACCGGCGTAGAGGTCGCCTGAGGTTTTCCAGTTTTCTCCTTCAGGCAGAAACGGGAGTTTGCTGGTTAACACAGGAACGCCTTGTTTTAACTTCTGTTTGAAAAACAGGCTTTCCATGTAAACGTTGGGGCGGGTCAGGTAGGTTACCCCGTTGACTTTGTTCAAGTCGGAGTTGTTGCCGGCAACGCTGCCAGTGCCCAAGCCTTCGTTAAAGCCGCTGACATCGGTTGAAATACGAGAGTAGAGGTTAAAAGGATAATAGGTACTGCTGCTGTTGCCCTCCTGGACGGCCAGAGGGGAAAAACGACCAAAAGCGGCAATCAGACGGGTGTGAAGGTTACCGGCGCCCCATTTGGAGTCTTCTCGATCTTCGCGAACGGGCACATCCACAGTTAATCGTAGACGACCAATGGCGGTCATTGCGTCTCGAATACCGTCTTTGTCTCCACCGACGCCTTTAGAGCCTATGTCTGAAAGGAAGCCAACGGTCGCATCTCCGTGAATTTGTGTTTTTTCTAACATTTTTAACCGTCTGTTTTGTTCTTCGTTTTCGCCTTCAACGTATTGCAGTTTGCCTGTCAGCGCGTTGGTTTGAACGGCCACTTGAGACAAATTACCGCTTAGTGCCTGCTGTAGTGCCTTGAGCGTCTCGACTTCCTCTTTATTGGCCTTGGTTTCATCAAGACGCTGCAAGTCTCGATTGATAACATTGACCAATGCCGTTAAAACGGTATTCATGCCTTGTGGGGTTAGATTACCCTGAGGCGTCCCCACCAGATGAATGGCTTTGCCCTGCCCGACCGCCTGCTCGTTACTCGGCGCATTATCTTCAGTGGCAGGCATCATAAGCTCATCAAGCCCAGTATACGGACTGGGTGCTGCCAAAGCGGATAATCCACTTAAAATACTCAGACTTCCTGCTAAAAGCGCAGAAGAATACCAAAAACGCTTCATAAAGACCTCTCTTCCAAAAAACGACTTAAAACTTTCAAAAAGTAATGATTACTTTTCTAGTCTAGAAAGTCGCGTGTGGCTTGTCATACTTCATTTGGATGAAAGAATCGATTTAGACCCCTGAGTTTTGATCGATTGCGCGCACTTTTTATGTCGATTAAGAAATGTTTCTGCTTGATTAACAAGGGTAAGGTCTCGTGGTATAGTCTTTTTGGCGATTATAGTGATTCTAGTTTTAGTATAATTTGAAAAAATCGGACACTTTTTAGTGTGTCCGATACTTTATTACAGTAGGCGCCCAAGAAGGTTGAATAAATTTTTGGGTAATGCGTGTTGTTATTTCTTCTTCATTTGGAGTTTTAGCTGACTTATGACCCGTTTTCTTGCTTTATCGTTGCTGCTTTTGTCGTTAGCGACCAATGTATCGGTTGCTTTTGCTGAAAAATGTCCTTGTCCGCCGTCATCTTCTCAATCAGAGTCAGCAAACTTTTTGGCGCTTCATGCCCCATCGGTGGCCTTGAGTACCCAAATTCAACCCAATGACTCTGCCTTGGTGGCCAGCTACATTGACGAGCAACTGCGCATTAACCAAATTACGATGGACACTTTCAAGGCCTTGCCTGTGGCGCAACAGCGAAAAGCCCTGTCTCCAGGGAAACACCTGTTTTTATCCCGTCAGGATCTTCATGCCATTGTCCCCAAGCGTGATGCCATCCCCTACGATGTGCGCAAGAACATTGTAGTCAACCGAACCCTGGATGACTCTACGATTACGCGTTATGGTGTGTCTTTGCCAGAGACCTTATCCATGTCGATGGGCAAGACGCCTGAAGGCTTTAGCCGGCTTTTGATTGGCAATCAGTTGGTGATGATGGACAGCACCAATACCATTACGGATGTGGCCAAATTAAAATAACAGGCTATTGGGACTCTTCGCATTCAGTGATCAGGCTGCCCTGTCAGCACACTGAGCATGAATATCATACCAAAGCGTCTCTAGAGCTTTGCTTCTGGAGGCGCTTTTGGTTCTATTGGATATTCGTCTGGGGGCATTCGTCTGTGAGGCATGCGTTTGCAGGGTTTCTGAATTTTTTCAAAAACGATTGCCGATGATAAGGACTTGCCCCGTGCACGCCTAATGCCAGACGATGGGCTTTCGTGCCGTAGCCCTTGTGTTGTTGAAAGTGGTAGTCCGGATAGTCATTTGCAAGTGCCATCATCCACGCATCACGATGGTGTTTGGCTATCACCGAGGCGGCGGCTATCACCAATGATCGGCCATCTCCCTGAATCACAGCTTTTTGGCGCCATGTTTGCACGATTTGGGATAAGCACTGATTGGGCACAAGCCATTTGCCATCAACCAGTACTTGAATGCTTGTAACAGCTTGGCAGGTTGTTAAAAGCAACTTGGATATATCATGGAGAGCTACTGCCATTGCGTTTAGGGTGGCGTGGTGAATGTTAAGGCGATCGATCTCTGCGGCGTCGACCCAGCCTTGCGTGGCAATAACATTGGGTATTGAGAGCAACATGCGTGAGAGATTTTCGCGCGCAGTTGGGCTGAGTTTTTTAGAGTCAGTCAGCTTCCAGAGGGCTTTTGGGGGCTCTGTTTGCCAGTGCTGTAGCGTTTGTGTTGAAATAGCCACCGCCGCTGCCACCACTGGGCCTGCCAGCGAGCCCCGACCCACTTCATCTACGCCAATAAGCCATGAGGTCTCATCCTCGAGGCAGCTGATATCAAACGTCAGCTTTTGTTGAAAGCGTTGCTCATGCGGGTTTGTTGTTGTTTTCATAGCCAAAACGTTCGTCTCGCCTTAGAAAACCTTCCAAAGGACGCTTTTAGGAAGCTTTTTTCTCGGGTTTGCCAGATTTAGGATGGCTTGATTTTGCACTCGAGACCACCGGCTTGACAATCACGTCTTCACTCATGACATGTTTTGCCAAACGTTGGCGTGTGTATTGCTTGAAAAACACCAAAGAATGATCGAGATCGGGGTTATTGACCGAAAACGTTAAATTGCCAGACATGCGACTATTGGGCTTGAGTTTCTGAAACCAGAGTCCAGAATCTCCAAACGGGGATGGGTAAAACAGCGCGCCGTTGTCATCTTCCAGAGCAACATCAAACAAAGAAAACGTATGTTCGGTCTGATTCTGGATGTCAACGGAAAGGGTCATCTCGCGTCGCTCCCCAAATGGGTCGTTGGCAATTTTAATCCCTAGCAACTTGACGTCGAGTCCCGAGAGTTTGACATCGTTGGCCAACACATCGGGCATGGACATGGAAGGAAGCGCCATGCCTTCTCCCAGTTTGACTTTCAGCTTGGCGCCCGGCTCAAGCATAAACGACTTGCCCTTGGTGACCATGGCCGCCGTCAGGCCGACAGCTCCTCCAATGGCAGCGCCACCCGCCAGAGCATAACCCTGACTTGCGGTGACGGCAGCCAAGCCCCCCACTCGAAGAACCAATAGAGCCCCGACTAGACCACCGCCAAGAGTATAGCCTGCAGAGCGGGCGGCAACCTTTGCCGCCGCGGTGAGTTTGTTGTCTTTACTGGTGTAGTCGCCCTGAATTGGGATTTCGCGGCCATCTGTGGTAATGAGCGTATCAAATTTCATGCTGACGTGGCCATTGCGACCCGCAAACTTGGGATCCACCATTTGGGTGACCGTCCCGTGAAGGATACTGCCCTTGGGGATAACGACTTGATTGCCCACCATAAAGTGCTTGGATACCTTGCCGTAGAACCCATCCCCCGTTTGAACACCCATGCCGGGCGCAAGCTCTGTGGTAACTGTCATTTCCAGCTCGCTGCCAGGCTTGATAGGCTTGATGTCATCATCATTAACCATGGGTTGGTTCTCAAATTCATCTGTGATGACAACCCCACCCTTTAAGACAGAATTTGCAGCAGGCATTTCGGCCTTAGCCAGCAGTGCCATGGGAGAAATCCATAGCAAAAGCCCCATGAAGAAGGCCAGAATTCGCTTTTGATGGATGAATTTAGGACAAGAGGCTTTGAAAGCAACCATGGGCTGTAAAAATCTTTCAGCAGGGTGAAGAAGGACAGCACCCTGAATACACGTTTTGAACCATGCAATCACGTTTATTGTAGCATTTCTCGAGTGATTTTATACTTAATCGCTCAAAAAATGGCTTGTCTGAACGAGAACCTTTTCACTCATTGTTGAAGGCTTTGCATTTAAGACAGCTCAAAATTAGACGAAGAGGTTATAATAAAGTAAAGTTTGTCATGTCATACAGCCTGAATTTTTGGTTATTAACAGTCCGCTGAGTGCCGTCTTGATTTGAAATTATTCTGAAAACAGGAGTGCTGATATGGGTCACGTCGTCGTTTTTCGTGTGTCTTTAACCCTGTTAATGGCCCTATTGGCCAGTCAGCTTGTCGCTCCTGTGCTGGCTTATGAGCCCACGCGCACCTTGATGGATGTGAAAGGCTACTCGAACGAAACGATTCGCCATGCTGAGGTTCAGCGCGACCGCCAGCAATGGATTGCCCCAAATCCTGACCCGCTGACGCCCACGCAGCGTTTGTGGCGCAATTTTTACTACGGTGATTGGACTGCTACCGTTGATGACTTTGGCCGCGAGAAACTTCGTGAGTACCCCTGGTGGGATGAAGACAAAAAAGCCTATTAAGCACTTTTAGCTCTAGGGTAATTGCACCAGTTTTGCGCCAAAAATGCCTGGCAGTTGGGTAATCTCAGAGAGTGTTGCAGGCTCAGGCGGGGTGTCCAGGCTAAAGATCATCACGGATTCGCCACCAGCGGTTTGAGAGGGGGCGCCACTGCGACGAGCAACCTGCATGGCACTAATATTGATTTGAGCTGCTCCTAGTTTTTGAGCCACGTGAGCAACCATGCCCGGCTGATCGCGGTGCGGGGTAAGCAACAAATGTTCTGCCGGCTCTAGCGCCATAACATAGCCGTTGAGCTCAACGAATCGATACTGCCCGTCTGCTACGAGCGTTGCGGATACGGTTTTTTCATTGCCTTCTGTATCCACCACACGCAAGCAGAGTAAATTTAGGGTATTGCCAGCTTCTTTAGAGCTTGACAGTTCAACCTCAATGCCCAATTCTTCCGCCAAGCCTGGCGCATTGACATAGGTCACCCCTTCTCGGGCACCACTGAGCAGGCCTTTTAATACGGCCAGAGACAGCGGTTGAATGTCCAGATTGTGCAACGCAACCCCCTTGGCAGATAGCGCAACGCGGGCCACCGGTGCCTCCAGTAATTGACGCACAAGATTGGCCATGGCTTCAGCCATCCCCATGTAAGGCCAGACAGGATCCAGTTTTTCTTTGCGCAGTAAGGGCAAGTTGACGGCGCTTCGCGCGTAACCCTGGAGAAAGAAATCCCGCACTTGTTCTGCCACGTCAATAGCCACGTTAAGCTGAGCTTCTTCCGTACTTGCTCCAAGATGTGGCGTCAAAACCGCTTTTGAGCCCAGAGACAACAAGGGTGAGTCAGCAGCTAAGGGCTCTTGAGCGAATACATCCAGTCCAACCCCGGCCACTTGGCCGTTGAGTACGGCTTCTACAAGCGCATCTTCATCAATAATGCCGCCTCGGGCGCAATTAACAATGCGAACACCTGGCTTGCACCGTTTGAGGGAGTCTGCATTCAACAAATGGGTTGTTTCTTTTGTTTTTGGCACGTGGAGGGTCATAAAATCGCTCGAAGCCAACAGATGCTCCAGCGTGACAGATTTGACATCCAGCTCTTGCGCTCGGCTGGCCGACAGGTAGGGGTCAAACACCTGGACTTTCATTCCCATGGCCTGGCAGGCTTTGGCCACGCGTTGGCCAATTTTACCCATGCCCACAACGCCGAGTGTTTTTCCAAAAAGTTCGTTGCCGACTAATTGGCTTCGCTGCCATTGCCCCTGCTTGAGGGAGTGATCTCCTTGAGCAATGTTGCGTGCCACGGCCAGTAACATACCAATGGTGTGCTCGGCCGCGGCCACTGTATTGCCTTCGGGAGAGTTAACAACCACGACGCCGGCTCGGGTGGCTGCCGCTAAATCAATGTTATCGGTGCCAACGCCGGCGCGCCCCACAATTTTCAGACGGCCCTGGCTTGCCGCCAAGACATCGGCAGATACCTGTGAGGCGCTGCGTACGAGCAAGGCATCCACTTCAGGAATCAGGGCAAGAAGTTGTTCGTGGCTTAGGCTTTTTTCATAGCGCACCGTGGCGGCTTCTTCCAGAATGGGCAGCGCCACAGGGTCAATGTGATCCGTTACCAGCACAACCGGACGCGTCGTCATATTAAATCTCCTTGTTCTTAAAAATTCATTGTAGTTTTAATGATTACGAATACCAGTGAGCCTGCCCGTAAACCTGCCTGTGAAACGGCCTGTGAGCCTGAAGATGTCTTTTTAACAGGCATGCCATGCAAGATTACGCAAAGGCCATGGATATCCCTTTTACTTTGGCAGCAAGACGGTACTCTATCAATCCTCTTTTAACGACGTAACGTTGGAGGCCATGCTCTCAAGCAAAACCGGAATGCCACGCAGCAGGCAGAAAATAACGGCCACCCATGCGCAAAAGAGACTAAAGGGCACTAGCGCCGGAAATGCAGCCTGCCACCCAGAATGATGCCCAGCAATGAGCAACACAAAGGCAAGGGCTTTGCTTGCGGCATAAAGCCACCGGCTGGCACGAGAGCTCACCAGCCAAACCCCAAGCCAGTGACGCTGCATCGTGGATTCACCAAAAGCGGTGTACCCTTGCTTTAGCGCCAGCCCCCGGGCGGCATCAATAGCCACTCCGCGAATGATGACAACAACCGGCATCCAGGAAGGAATCCAGCCCAATATGGCAAATCCAAGCCAGTAGATTTGCTCTACAATGCGATCTCCGGCAATGTCAATCACGGCGCCTGCTGGGGAGCATTCATTCAACTTGCGCGCCACAAAGCCGTCCACACCATCCAGCCAGATGACTACCGCTGTTAAAATGGCGCACCAGCTCATCATATCTGGTGTTATTGAGTTGGCCGCATCTGGCGAAAAAACACCCAGAAGCCACAGCACGCCTACGGCCAGTGCCACACGAACAATTGAAATGGTATTGGCAATCATGCTGTTTATTTTGACACGATTTTTTAAAAATGATGGATAATCTCTTTTATACTGAGGTTAAACATTTTTTTGGCCAAAATTATTGTTGACTTCCCCCCCCCCTTCTCCTCCTCTCTCCCTTTTTTTAGGCTCGCTGACGTCATGACGACTATCTTGCTGAATGTTTCCCGTTATTGCGCCCACGTTATGTTGCCAGCAGTGCTTTTTTGCAGTCAGTTGTGGGCGCTACCGCCCGCTTCTGCGGCACCTTCTTCGCCTCTGGATTATCAGCCTGTAAAATCGCCTACTCAACAAGCTGATAGTTCCGATCCGCTCGCCTGGCAGACGTCTCTTGAGGATATTTATCAAAATGATGTGCCCGCTGTCAGTACGGGTCAAAAAACCCTGAGTGTCGCCACCGTCTCACAGCAGCTTCCGGCTGGGACTCAGCTGCTAGTTCGCCTCAATACCCCGATGGATTCTCAGCAGTCGGCTGAAGGCGATATGTTCAGTGCCTCGCTAGTGGCCGATATTCGAAGCCCAGAAGGCCAGTTAATTTTTCCAAAGGGAACGACCTTGCGTGGGCAGATTGATCGGCTGCGACGACGCAGTCTGTTTGCCCGCGGTGGTGCGTTAGGGCTGAGCGTGGATCATCTCGTGCTGCCCGGTGGAGACCTGCTGACTCTGCCGCTTAAGTTGTCCGCAAAAAATAAATATAATACCCCAGCAGGGGTTCTGGTCGCCGATCCGGGCGTGCCGGGTCGCATTGATCGCGGCTTTCAGCAAACGGGTCAGTGGATGGGGAGTCTCTGGGACAGTGGTTTGCGTCAGGGGGAACAGCTGGGCGGCGGAGCCGGTGTTCTTTTAACGGCGCCTGTGGCAGCCATTGGTGCCGGTCTTGGTGGCGCTGGCCTTGCCACCTGGAAAACAGGCAATGCTGTTTTGGGCTATGGGGATCCTATTTCCCTTAAGCCTGGCGATCAATTAAGTCTGATCTTGGAGCAAGCCGCCGACGTGCCCCTGGCGCAGTGATGATAGGCGCCATCGCGATGCCTTGACTCTATGGCAAGGTCTGTTGCCTTGCTGCCTATTTTTTCAGTGCCAGATGCGTAACAAGGCATTCCTTTCCTCTGCTTTCTAAGATAAAATAAGAACGTAACGACGCATTTGAGGATTGTCATCTGAACGCGCATGTTTTGATTCTGAGCGCCAATACTGGCGGCGGCCACGGCAGTGCAGCAAGTGCATTGGCCGAAAGCTTCACGGATCTGGGGGCTCTGATGGGGCACCAGGTGCGTGTTCAAATTGCGCAAGTTCTTGAAAATGCCTCTTTGGCCTCACGCGGTATGGGCGAATTTTATAATTTTTTGTTGCGCCATCGACAAGACTGGATGCATGCCTACTACTGGCTGGTCAATCATCTGCGTCCCAATGAGAGTCGACTACTGCTCAACGAAGCTTACGGCTATACACGCCAGCTCTTTGATAAAGTCTGCCCCAGTGTGTTGGTGTCTGTGCACCCAATGGTGCAGCATTTGTTTGCTTTCACGCTCAAACGGCTCAATTTGCTTGATCGGGTGCCGTTGGTCAGTGTGGTCACGGATCCCTACTACGGATTTTGGCGAGGCTGGGCGTGCAAGGATGTGGCGCATTATTATGTCGCAAGCCAAGGGGCTCAGCAGCAATTGCTAGAATATGGCATTGCCCCAGAGAAAATTACGGTTGCGGGGATGCCAATTCACGAGCGGTTTCGGCCTGTAGGTCCTGAGGATCGCCAGAGTATCCGTCGCAGTCTAGGCCTCCAGAGGGATCGTTTGAGTCTTTTTCTGAATGCTGGCTGGGCCGGTGGTGGTAATATTTCAAAATTTTTGGAGTCAATTTCCCGCCTCTCATCAGATGATCCTCTAGCCAAACACCTTCAGCTCGTTTTTCTGGCGGGGCGCAACGAAGCACTTCGCGCTCAAGCAGAAAAACTAGCGGCTCAAAGTGTCTTGCCCATCAAGGTGATTGGTCATACGCCGCACATGCATCGTTTGATGCAAGCCTCTGACATTATGCTCTCAAAAGTGGGTGGCTTGACCACTTTTGAGAGCATGGCGTGTGAGTTGCCAATGCTTGTTGATTGCCTCACTCCGCCAATGCCGCAAGAAGCCCACACCGCCCGCTCGATTGAAGCCACGGGTGCGGGCATTTGTTTGCATCGCCCGCAAGATTTATTAACAACACTTAGGCAGTTAAGCGCCTATCCAGAGCAGTTGGGGCGTATGCGCGAGGCTACACGTCGGTGCCATTTGCCCAACGCCGCCCAAAGCATTGCCGGCTCGGTGCTGTCTTTGGTGCAACCCTCCTTGGATGCTTAACTTTTTAAGTAAGGGTTATGCAATTGGCGCCTTTCCCGTACGATAGCGGATATCGTTTTTTTGTGTACTTTTTGAGGACTTATTTGTGACGCTCTTAAAAGGCAAACGGGTTTTTATCAGTGGTGGCTCCCGTGGGTTAGGCAAAGCACTTTGTAATGTATTTGCGCGTGAAGGGGCTGATGTGGCCTTTAATTACCAAAATTCTGAAGATGGCGCCAAAGACACCCTAGAAACCATTGAGTCCCATGGTGTTAAAGGCTTGAAGTTCAAAGCTTCAGTGACCGATAGTGCCCAGATGAAGGCAGTCGCCAAAGAGATGATCGGTGCCTGGGGGGGCGTGGATATTCTGATTAACAACGCGGCGATTAATCGAGCCGACAGTTTCTTGACCACAACAGAGGCCGCCTGGAAAGAAATTATGGATGTCAATGTCAACGGCCTATTTTGTGTCACCAAACCCTTTTTCAAGCAAATGATGCGTCAGCGCTCGGGACACATTCTTAATATTTCTTCAATTGGGGGGATTCGTGCCCTGCCAACCTCAGTGCATTATTCCACCAGTAAAGCAGCGGTTGTTGGCTTTACCAAGTGCCTTTCTCGTGAAGCTGGCGGCTTTGGTGTCAAAGTCAATGCCATTGCAGCCGGTTTGTTTGAAACCGATTTAGGCGACTCTTTGCCCCAAAAATTCCGCGAAACCTATGAAGCCTGGTGCTCGATGGGGCGCTTTGGTAACCCTCAGGAGTTGGCAGAATTTGCGGCTTTTTTAGTCTGTGATCGCAATACCTACATGACGGGTGAAATTGTCATTCTTGATGGCGGCTCGGTCGTTTAAGGCTCTAGCAGAATCAAGCCCTCACGCCTTCGTCACGACCAACGCGAGGCTTGCCGTTGCATGTACGACCCTCTGCCGTCTCAGAGAGAGCTCATCTCATGATTCAGCCCTTTAGGTGCCAACTTCTTATTACCTCTCAAGGCCGTAGCCAGCTGCTTTGGCTGGATGCGCTCGAGCAAGACATTCTCCAGGTCTTAGAAGCTACCATTTTTCATGCGCCGGTGTCTCTGGTGCGATGGGCAATGACTGGCGTTGATCCCAAAACAGCAGAGGCCATTATTGAAGGGGCCTGCTGGGTTCGTCCACCGTGGCGCTTGTCGTCTATGACCCTTAAGGATGAACCCTGACTCGATGCTTGTCTATCACGGTGCCGCTGAGATAACGCTTGGAGTGATTATCTCTATCGCGCCGAACGCGGATGGTTTCGCCAATAGACCCATTTTGCAGGGCAATACCGCTAATACCCACTTCAACGCCAGGGCTTGCTTCAATAATGAGTTTAATGGCTGCATTTTGCTGAATATCAGGGATTTTTCGCACTTTTCTAAAATCAAGCAATTGACCCGCGCCAATCATGACGCGGGCTTCATACTGATTTAGAGCATTGGACGTGACGGCCTCACTCATGGCCATATCGAGCTGTCGGCTAATATCTGTTGGCACCAGTTTGAGCTGGGAGGATTTTAAGACCTCCCCCGCATTGATGGGATTTTTTGTCATCCACACCATGGCCATGGCCTGAATTTTAACTTGCATGCCCGTCACGCGCTTAATGCCTTTGGTATCCGTGAGGGTTAGCCGAACAACGGGATTTGCGTTATAGCGCGTCTCTAAAATGGATTGATAGTCGAGTCGAACATCTTGCCAGCTTTTGGCGTGACTCATCTCAAACGGCACATTGGGTGGGGTTACAGGGGTAATGATCCAGCTCACATCCTGACGTTTACTCACAGAGAGTGCCTTGAGTCGCTCAGAGACATACGTTTTCACGCGGCTCTTTAAATCTGCCTCAGTGACCAGAAGCCCCCAAGCCCGAGATGAGCAAGCGCTCATGATAGTAAGACCTAAGATTAGGCCAGACAGAAGCAGGGTCAGCTTACGTTTAGACAATGTTATTGACCGTCTCGAGCATTTTGTTGGCGGCCTGCATCACGTTGGAATTGGCTTCAAAACTGCGTTGAGCCGAAATCAAACCAATGAGCTCTTCAACAATTTGGACGTTGGAATTTTCCAGAAAGCCCTGGTTTATGATGGTGCGACCAAAATCGCCTTGACCGGCGGTACCGGCCACAGCCACCCCGGATGCTGGAGAGGCCATAAACAGATTTCGACCGGCACTTTCCAAGCCTGCCGGGTTTGAGAAGCGCGCAATTTGCAGTTGTCCGACATCGGTAAACGTCTCTGCGCCAGCTTGTCGAACGGAGACGGTGCCGTTGCCGTTAATAACCACTTCGGTGGCATCGGCTGGTATGGTAATGGCAGGCTGAATAGGATAGCCATCGGAAGTGACCAGCTGACCGGAAGCATCCCGTTTAAATGAACCATCCCGCGTATAGGCAATGCTGCCGTTATCCAGAGAGACCTGAAAGAATCCATCACCCTCAATGGCCACATCAAATGGGTTTCCGGTTTGAACTTTAGAGCCGGTAATAAAAATTCTTTGGGTGGCGGAAACCACCACACCCAGTCCAACTTGCACGCCGGTGGGGTCGGTTGTGCCCTGATCGCCAACGGCTCCTGGGCTTGAAAACGTTTGGCTCAATAAATCCTGAAATTCAATTCGGGTTTTTTTGTAACCTGTGGTGTTCACGTTGGCCACGTTGTTAGCAATGACATCCAGGTTTAATTGTTGGGCCTGGGCGCCGGTGGCAGCGGTAAACAGAGCTCTAAGCATCGGGTCTCTCCAAGGTGTTTGATCTGATAAAAAAAGTCAGGATCGAAAGATTAATTGGGTCGCGCCATCTGATTGATAGCTTGCCCCAGGGTCTCGTTGTGCGTGTGAATATTTTTTTGCATAGATTCATACAGTCGCATGGCCGTCATTGAATGAATGAGTTCGGTGACGGGGTTGACGTTTGCGCGCTCCAGCGTGCCTTGATGGATACTAAAGCCTCGGTTTTGAGGGTCAATAGGCTTTTCGTTAATGCCAGGTGTTTTTTGAAAAATCGCGTTGCCCTTCATCTCTAACAGGTTGTTATTGTCAAACTGGGCAATGGCAAATGAGTCTACCGATTGCGTATTGATTCGGATACCCCCGCTGGGCATCACTTCAATAAAGGCTGATGGCGGAATGACAATATCGCCGTTTAACCCCTGCACGCGTTGGCCGCTCAGAGTGGCAAGATACCCTTCTGCATCGCGATCAAAGGCCCCGTTTCGGGTATAGCCAATTTCGCCTGTTACGGGGTCTTTGAGGGTAAAAAACCCATCCCCTTGAATGGCAACATGATACGCATTTCCGGTACTGAGCAAATCGCCCTGTTTAAAATCAAACTGGGTGGCATGCAGCTGAGCCCCAGTGGCAATGGCGCCTACTTTTTGACTGGTTGTGCTACCCGATTGATTGTTGACCGCCATGCGTTCAATCATGAGTTCAGGAAAGGCTCGAAAACTCACCATCGATCGCTTGAAGCCGGTCGTATTCATGTTGGCCACATTGTTGGCCATAACGTCGGTTGCTATTTCTTGCGCCATCAGAGAAGAGGCGATGGTGTAAATCCCTTTAAGCATGGGGTTTCCTTTTGATGAAGCAGGCTGCTGTTGGTTTTTTATAATTCTTGTGCGTATTTTTGCTGCAATGCTTGAATGGTTTTGACGTAATTTTGAGTTTCACGATAGGGTGGAACGCCTTTGTATTTGGCTACAGCACCAGGACCCGCGTTATAGGCGGCAAGAGCTAGTTCAGGTTTTTGATAGCGAGTTAGCATTGATTTTAAATAGCGCATGCCCCCATCAATGTTTTCAGCAGGATTCAGTGGTTCATCAACTCCCAGGCCCGCGGCAGTGCCAGGCATCAGTTGCATGAGCCCCATAGCACCTACCTTGGAAACAGCATTGGGGTTAAACCCAGATTCCATTTGAACCAGAGCCATGGCCAGTGACGGGTCGACGCCATATTTTTGAGCCGATTCTACAACCATGGCTTTGATTTGCGCCTTGGTTTTTCCGCTTGGGTCAATGTTTGAAAAAGCGGCCTGAAGATCCTTGGAAAAGTCTTTTGGCACGCCCACCTTCTCAAGCACTTGTGCAAAGGCGCCCTCTTGGGTGCCTATAAATGACTGAATGGTTGAGATTTTTTGATGAATTCGATTGATATTGCTTTGGATTGTCTCAAGGGCAGTGCCGGACATCATGAGGACGAACTCTCTCTCTTTGGGTCTCTCTTTTTTTATTGTTTTTAAAAGCGGGGGATGATCTTTTTGGGGGCAATGGTTTTTTCAAATATTTTTATTATTACTATGTTTTATGATTTTTACGTTTTCGCCCTCCACCAAGAGGCCGATTTTTCTCAAGTTCTGAAAAAATCGTTCATTTGCCCCCCAGCACTCTGGTGAGCGTTTTTTGTCAAACCCCATGAATCAGATGATGATGTGACAACAGAAACCATTACCCGTGATAGGATAAGAGTCATCCATTGCGCGCAACTGTCCCAGTAGCTCAGTTGGATAGAGCAGCTGCCTTCTAAGCAGCAGGTCGCAGGTTCGAGCCCTGCCTGGGACGATTTTTACGGCCGGGGATAGTCGCGGTGGTGCTTAGGGGCCTACGTGGGCAATCACTGAGGGCGTCTTGAAAACGGCCTGGGCAACCCGTTGAATGTCGGCCGGGGTGACCGCTTGCACCCGTTGGGGAATATTGGCAATATCCTCTAACGTGCGCCCCAGAATATACTGCCCACCCAAATAGCTCGCCCACTGGCTTGTGGTTTCCAGAAATACGGAGCGCCGCCCAAGCAGATTCTGTTTGGCATCTGCCAATTCCTGGGCACTGACGGCCTCATTCATGAGCTTAGCGCACTCTTCTTCAAATCCTTTGAGACATTTTTCAAAATTTTTGGGTTCTGTGCCAATATAGAGGCTAAATAGCCCACGACATTGATAGGCTTCGTAGCTGCTGCGCACGGTGTAGGCCAGTCCTTGCTTGTCGCGCAGCTCCAAAAACATTCTGGAGCTTAGCCCACCTGCTCCCAAAATGGTATTGAGAACCAACAGCGGGTAGACATCATCATGGGCGGCCTCTGGGGCAAGCCAAGCCTGATAGATATGCGCCTGATTGCTGTCTGGGCGGGAAATGTGCACTTGCTGATTTTCTGAAAGCTTCAACTGATGTAGCGTCGTCCAGCTGGCGGTACCCGTGGCAGCGCCGTGGTCGTGAGCTTGCGGTAGCGCTTGAGTAAGTTTTTCGGCCAGCGTGTCTATATTCATATTGCCTGCCACCGCAATGACGAGGCGTTCTGGGCGATAGATTTGTTTATAGTGTTCACGCAGGCGGCTGACGGGGTCTTGCAAATCGCCGCCTTCATCATCTGCCATAAGCTGCTTTAGGCTGTCTTGCATAATGCTGCCCACGGTGCCGTAGGGGGTTTCTTGGAAGATGGTCTTTATGAGTAAATCGCTGGCGACGGATTTGGGGGCGTCGAGATCCATCTGGATTTCCCCAATCATTTTGTCAATTTCGTTGGGAAGTTCTGCAAGCGTTGTGTTTAAATACAGATCAGAAACCAAGGCAAGCACATCATCGAGATCTTCTGGCATCAAGGTGGCACTCATGACGCTGAAATCGCGTTTGGTGGCGGTATCAAGGTCAAGGGTCAAGCGATCGATTTCAACGGCAATGGCCTCCTGATCGCGCACACATGAGTCGCAGGCGGTGCCTTTGAGTAACAGGCGGTCGATAACATCGGCGGTACCGGCAACCGTATCCAAGCGATTACCTCCGGGAGTGAGTAAGACCATCGACAGGCGCGGCGCCCCTGGCATGGGCTGAAAAAGCAGAGTTGCCCCATTGTCCAGCCGACGTTTTTGAGCCGTTGCTGGGGAAATCAGGGTGGATGAAGCCATCATAAAAATCTAGGTCTCCAAAAATAAAGATAGCAATGATCGTCTTAAATCATTTTAACATTCTTTAGGCTTCTGGCCGCAGCAGAGCGCCTGTTGTTTAGTGCGATAATGGCTGAGTGTGAGGCTCAATCACTTTTATCGTGTGGCCTAATGAAACTTTATGAATTGAGAGCTACCCTTTTGGCATCAAGACAGCCGTGTAGGCCGCCTCTGGTTTGAGGTATTTGGCCGCAAGCGCCATGACATCTTCAAGGGTCAGCTTATCCAGGGCATCCAGATAGCCAATATAGCCATTGAGGCTGCCCAAAATGGTGTAACTTTCACCAATGGTTTCGGCAATACCACTGGCCGTCTCAGAGGTTTCGGCAAAGCCCGCGCGCAGATTTTTTTTAGCCCGCGTAAATTCATCCATCGAGATGGGGGCTTTGGAGATAAAGGCGCTCAGCTCCTCATGAATTTGCCCCAAGGCGGCGTTGTAATTGCTACCAGAAAAATTCCCGTTGATATGAAACACGTTGCCAAGCCGTTGCGTGTTTTGGCCACAGCCAATACTGTTAAATACTCTTGGTGAGGCTTTTTCCACCAGGTTTTGATGTAGTCGGCTGCTGCGGCTTTCGCCCAGCACGTAGCTGATGACATCCAGCCCAATGCTGGCCTTGAGATCGGTCGGTGAGGGGCCGTGAAATCCCAGCATGACAAAGCCAGTCTGCACGTCGGCGTGTAAGATGCTCGGTGCCCCCACCTCTGGGCGTTTGGTGATGGCCGCTGGCAGCTGATCCGCTTGCCAGATAGGCTCACCCGGGTGTTTTTCGTGGGCGGCGCCAAATTTGAAGGCTTTGGCGACATCCAGCTGTAACTGATGCCAGTCAAAATCGCCCACGACAATGGTCATCATGCTTTTAGGACCGTACCAGCTTTTGTAATAGTGCTCAATGCTGGCTCGGGCAATATTGCCAATAATCTGGCGGGTGCCAATCACATCGCGCTGATAGGGGTGACCATCCGCGTACATCATATCGTTAATGGCGTTAAAAACTTTTGTCCACGGCTGATCATCACGCATGGCGATTTCTTCAATTACCACGCTGCGCTCCCGTTTTTCGCCGGCGTAGTTTGGGTCATCCGGATTGTATTGCGGACCAATTTCGCGCTCCGGCAAGGTGGAGGCGAGCAGCATATCGGCGTGCATATCGAGGGCTTTGAGGAAGTTGCCGCCGTTGTTGTGATTGGGCCCTGTCACATAGTAAAACGTAAAATCGCGCCACGTGGCGGCGTTGATAATTGCTCCCATCGACTCCATCGCCTTGTCAAACTCTCCGGGTTGAAAGCGCTCGGTGCCCTTGAACATCAAGTGCTCCAGAAAATGCGACACGCCGTTATTGTCATTATTTTCGTGGATGGAGCCGGTGGTGACCCAGGTGTTGAGGTTAAAGACCTCACCACGTTTTGGGACAAACACCAGCTGATGGCCGTTTTCAAACTCCGCCAAATGCGCTTTTTCTGGCAAAAACGGGACGTCGTGGAATTCTTCCCGCACCAGATTAGGCCGCTCAGGGGTCATTGTGGCAGTTGCCGCATCACGCATAGGTCATTCATCCCTTTGATACTCATGGCAAAAATACAAACATTGGTTGGTATCGCTTCAAATGTATCATACCGCAACGGGCGACGGAGCAAAAACGTCAGGTCTTTAAATTTATAGCCGCCTTTTGAGGGGTTAAAGAATCCAGAAAAAATCAGCTTAATCGGGCTCACAGTTTAAAGGGGCTTGAGGGGACACGGCCTGAAAGAGCACGCCAGACAAAAGCCCCGGAAACATCAAGCTTGCCCATACTGCCATGGCTACCGCTGTGGTCACACAAGACATCACAACTATTTCAACGCCCTGAAATTGAGATGCCGTCTGAAACACCCAACGCGCGGCCAGCAACACCAAAATAGCAGCCAAAACAGCACTTGCAACGTGGCCATAAACGATGCGAACATAAGTTAAGCCATCAATCTGAAGAGCTTGAAGGGTTTTTCGAATGAGATAGCCCTGATGTTGAATCAATTGGGGAATCAGCGTGCCGAGCGCCACACCCAACAACCCCAGGGGGTGAATCAAGACAATGCTCAGTATCAGGTTGCTGGCGGCTGCCACGACACTGGTTTTGGTTAAAAAACGATGATGCCCACTGCTAAACAGAAACTGCGTTGCGGGCATTTGCAAACACCCGCTGATGACAATCGGGATGGCGACCCATACAATGGGCCAGGTGTCTTCAATGCCAATGTGATCTCGAGAGACCCAAGCGAATAAAATGGGATAGTACCAAATGACCAGCAGGCATAACAGGCTCGCGGTCAGCAGATTTAGGCTGCTCATGCGTAAAAAATAGCTTTGGGCGGTTTTCTGGGCATCCCCATCTTCAGGATGATTGGCCAGATGGGTAAAGACCGCAAGCAACCCTTCACACAGCTTGCTGCCAACACGCAAGGCCACGCCCAGAAACCGAAACACGATTTCAAAAACCCCCAACGATTTTAAGGGTAAAAACGAGGCAATGATCACATTGTCGAGCTTATGGCTGACGAGTACGCTTACATTGATGACCATGCCGTGAATGCCCAGCTTAAACATCTGCATAAAGCTGTCCAGATGGAGAATGGGGCGCTTGTCAGAGGGCTCATGCCTGAGGGCTTGCAGGATGACCAACACGCAACGGCCCATCATCATGGCAAGGCGCACACACATGTAGGGGATAAAGCCATAACCTGCAAGCAAGACCCATAAGCCAATGGCGGGCGCCAGCACAAAACTCAAGAGCTCGCCCCCGTTAATCCACTGAAGCGCGCCATGGCTCATTAAAATGCTGCGATAATACCCCAGGTAGAGGGTCAATGCCGCTTCAAGGGCAATCAATAGGCTGGCCTGCTGCGCAACGCTTGCCAGCTCATTGGGCACGTGAAAAAAGCCCAGTTTGCTGGCCGAAAGCAAAGCCCCACAGCCCAGAACGGCAAGCGCCGTCACTCCGTAGAGGCCGTGAGCACTTTTGAGCAGAAACGCGTAGCCCGCCGTATCGCGCTTTCGAAGATCCATGAAAAGCTTGATGAGGGCGGCATCGAAGCCCAATTCAAGCATTAAAACCACTTCCAGAAGGCTGATGAGCAGCACGTAGAGGCCAAAACCATCCGAGCCTTGTGTGGTGAGCAGAACCGGAATGGTGATGGTGTTGATGAGGGTTTTGGCCACAACCCCACCGCCCCCGCTGAAGAGCGCCAGAAGAAATGGTTTTTTGGCAAGCGCGTTAGAGGGCATGGATGCTAATGACACGCCTTTTTACAAATAGCCATTGAAACCACGGATAGCTTACCCCACGGCAGAGAACCCTTGTGGCGCTGGCGGCATCACAAGCGCATCAAGCCAGTTTGCCA
>JAYKJM010000023.1:0-27754 GCA_035285385.1 Vampirovibrionales bacterium | reverse complement strand
ATCTGACTCAAAGGCGGGCTTGATGGGCTGTGCATCACTGAGTAAACAGGCCACACCAAGCGCATTGAGAAACCGTGCTGTGGCCACACCGGTTCGTGAGGCGCCAAGAATCACCACCGGCGGCTGAGACGAGGAGTGCCATGGCATCGGAATATCAAAAGCTGTCATTCGGTAGAAGCCCCCAAAACATACTGATTCAACCAGACTAACGCCTCAGAAGCACTTGAAATTTCGCCCCGAAGTGCTGCCTGCCGAAGGGCCACCTGAGCCCTCGAAATCCCTGAGCCTTGTGGAAGCCCAGCGGCCATTAATGCTCGCGGCGTCAGAGGGGAGCCAACAGAGGCCCATTGATTTTGATAACGCTCTAACACCATTGGCCAAACGGTTTGCCAATCAGGAATTCGATGCTCAAGAGGCAGCAAGGCAAGCCAGCTTAAAAAGGCCGCAAAAGGCGCCTGTTCAATCAGCGAAACAATGTCTGCTGGCTTATTAATGGGAGTCAGCGCACGAGTCCATGCTTGATCTAGAGGGGTATCAGATGCAGCAGAAAGCAAATGACGCAGCCCCTGAAAGGCTTGGCGCTCCTCTCGGCGAGCCTCAAATTTTTCAAGCAAGCCATCATGTCGCACCAACGGCGTTTGTGCCAACAGCGACAGCCAGTAAATCATTGTCCGATGGGCAGCAGTCAAAAGATGGCTCTGATCAAACACCAACAGCGTTTCATACCATTCTGGCGCAAAAAATTTTCGTTTTTCCTGACATAAGCGGGCATCCCAAAGGCTCAAGCCACCCCAGTCAAGCCAACAGGCCATGAGGTGGTGCTTGTGTGAACTCTCAGGCACTTGAAACCATTTGAGCAGTGCCCTGCGAACGCGATCTCCGCCACCAGGGTACAGCGAGGGGCTCTGCGCTAAAAACGCTTGTATCAGAGCTTCTGTATGAGGCGAGAACGTCAGATTCAGTCGACTGGCCAGTCCAAAGCCTCGAAGAATGCGAGTGGGATCATCTTGAAAAGAAGTATCATAGGTTACTTCTAGCCGATGCGCCTGACAATCGGGTAGGCCACGACCAGTAGGGTCTATCAGAGTACCATCAGCATCCACAGCCAGAGTATTCAGGGTAAAATCCCTGCGATAGGCGTCTTCTAGCAGCGATACGCCCACACGCGTTACGGTAGGCAGCGCACCGCAGAAGGCATACGTTTCTGTTCGGGTTGATGCCAAATCAACAGATACCGAGCCGATTGAGCCCGTTTCTGGATGCCTATCTGTAAAATTGACTTGCGCAGTCGCAAATTGTGGAAAGGTATCAATCACCTGAAAACGAGCATCAAACGCGCACAGCTCATGAGCCGCATCCATGGCGTTGCCCACTACGGTTACGTCAAAATCTAACGATGAAGCAGGGACTCCCAACACCTGATCTCTTGGCAGGCCACCAATCCAATAGACAGGCGTTTGAGCCTGCTGCATCCACGTCTTTAAGGCCATGTGGCATATATTTTCAAAAACGGTGCCGTTCATTCAAAAACCTGATCCATTAGGTGATAATGAATGCCAGAAAAGCGATGACTCTTTACTATTGTGACACAGGCTATTTTGACACAGGAGTGCATGATGGAAGTTCTGGCCTGTCGCGGCGAACACGTTGAAACACGACATCGTGTAGCAGCCATTGCTGTGAGGCACTCAGCAGAGGTGCTTTGGCAAACACCCAAGGCCGCTGATTACCAAACGTATTTGCGCTCATCGGCAAAGTTGTGGCAAGCGGCCAGCGGTTGGGCGCTTGCGGCCCTTCAGGATATCCCGCAACAGGCGCTGGCCGTTGCCGCATCATCTCACACAGGCTCCATGGCGCATCAACACTGGGTGCTTTTCTGGCTCAACCATGCCGGGCTCGATCCTTCAGCATTGGCCTGTGGCATCCATCCCCCCCTGGATCGCCAGGAGCGGCATCGATTATTAAAAAATGATGTGCCCCCCGCAGCCGTTCATAATAATTGCTCGGGTAAGCATGCGGCTATGCTCGCCTCCTGTATTGCGCACCAGTGGCCAACAGAAACGTATCTTTCAGCAGAGCACCCCTTGCAAAGGGCAATTTTTAATGCGCTTTCGCCTCAAGCCCCCATTGACTATGCCATTGATGGCTGTGGGCTCCCCACGGCCTGGATGTCTATGAAGCAGATTGCAATGCTTTACGCGCAAGCGCTTGATTGCCCCATCCGCGCTCGTATTCTGAAGGCGTGTCTGACTTACCCAGTGCTTGCAGGGGGTCAGGATCGTCTTGACACTCTATTGATGCAGGCAAGTCACGGGCAACTGTATGCCAAAGTGGGAGCCGACGGATTAATTGGGGTCACACGGCTTGGCGAGTCCACTTGCGGGCTTGCGCTGAAGGTACTCGATGGTGATGAATCTGCACGAGCGGTGGCAACGCTTACGTTGCTACAATCGCTTGGGTGGCTGAAACACGAGGCCGCTCAATCCGTGAGGCAGACCTTAAAATTAGACAAACGGGTCAATTGGGTGGGCCTCGACATCGGCAGATGGAACATTTCTGAGTAAACTGATGATCATGCGTTGCTTCAAGCCCTCTATTCAACCATGCGCCATTGGCCTTGTGCTGCTGATGATTTGTTTGCCCGCCTATGGTGTGGGTATTTGGGATGGTGAATATACCGAGGCCAAATCTGGTGTGGAAGGAGAACTTTACGACCCTTGGCGCACAGATGGCCAATCCGGCCTGGATCACGAAGATGCGCCAAAATCCTTTCATGTTGCCCCAGAAAGACGCTGGGATGAATCGGATCTCGATGAGCCGGATGATTACCACAACCGGGTCTACAGCCCTTACGCCAGCCTCCGTTTGCTTCAGAGCGTTGAGGTTATGACCGTTAGCGGAAAAAATCTTCGCCTGATGCCAGGCTACTATCTGGTAAAGCCCGTTGGCATCTTGCCGGCAAATCTATCCATTCAGGAGCGCTTAATCGCTCCAAAAGGCGAATCAGCAATCAACCCTGAGGCTTCTTGGCAGGCGCCTCCAGAATCGTATGGCCAAATGCCAGAAACGCCAGAGGCTGCCCAATCAAAGACGTCTTTCACCCTGAGTCGTCCGTCAAAACCCACAATAAGCTCAAACACAGAGGCTTTGCCTGCCCTCAATGCGACAGGAGCAGCCCCTAAAAACTCTCCGAATAAAAAAAGCGGCCAAAACCCACCGCCTCGCTATTTAATGATTAAACAAACTGGCAAAGTGCTCGCCATTTTGCCGTTGACTCACGTTTGCGCCAATACAGAACCCAAAAAATATCGCCCCAAAAAGGCGCAAGTACAGATGGTGATCGCCCCTTCTGGCAGCCACGTGCTTCGTTACGCAGACAAGCACTGGGTGGCTGACACAGCCCTATGAATTTTTAACCACGGATGGAGGCGTTTATCGGGTTTTTGTCACAAATAGGGTATAATAGCGTCTATGCACTGATAGAACGATATACAGAGTGGGATCTATTGAAATCGTTAGACTTACTGATTTAGGCCTTAGAAAACGCTCACATTCATATGATTTTAGAAGCCTTCAGCCAGGTTCTGCAGCATAATACGGTGAAAGCGCCTGCCACGGTGTTACTGTCGCAGTGGTTGTTAAATATACTCTTGGCGGAGCCATCTGACACCGTCTCTCGGGTGATTCATGCCGAAATTGGCATTGCTGAAGACGCTTACAACAATGATGATACCTATGGTTCTGACTATGGCATTGGGTTTTTAGCTCACTCTGCCTCAGGGTGGCGATTGCTGAAAACGCTTTGGGCTTATGCGCGAAGCTATGATCACTGGCAGTTTCGACGTTGGCTTCATCGAGCCCAGGCCAGCGATTTTAAAACGGTCAGCTAGATGAGCCGCATTCGCTTTGAAAAAAAAATTGCCGCCCGTACTGGCTTTTAAGAATTTTTAAAAAAAGTTTTTAGATTTTCTTCCAAATCACGCAATTTTAATCTTTAGATTGTTTTTATTATAATATAGAAACGGCAACCACCGCCCCCCTACCGAAACCCCTAAAAGCCTTTTCTAAAAGTTTTATCCCCCACCCCCCCCTCCTTCATTCACACAACGCAGCTCAGCATGCTTTGACTGCTTATGTCTCAAACGTCCCTGTTTTAAGTTTTTTTCTCTTTCTCATTCTCCCACTAGTTTCCTTACCCCACCCCTTAAGTCAGTTTGGCAGGTAGAGCGACAGCTCTACCTTTTCTTTTTTACAGAAGCGACAGCTCTACCTTTTCTTTTTTATAGCAGCGACAGCTCTACCTTTTGTTTTTTATAGAAGCGACAAGCTCTAACTTTTTTTCGAGAGCGCAAGTTCTAGGTTTCTATTTTTTTTCTTTGAAGGCAAAATTAAGGCGCTGTTTTGAGCGCAGAGGTTTTGTTTTTCAGCAAGTGACGGTATTGTCTTTGGATACCTTTGGCACTCATCAAGCCTGGCTGAAGCCAAAGGGCACGAGCCAAAGCTTCTGAGGCCAGCACTTTTTGACCAGATTTCAGATATGCCTGCGTCAGTTTCAGCTGAATCGAGCTGGCAAATGGCATCAAACGGGCAGCTTGCTGAAGTTTAATGAGCCCCAGAGGGCGGGTTTTCTTTTTAGCAATGAGCGCATCACCACTTTGCGCCAAAGCATCGGCCGCATCTCTCAAGCGCGCAATCTGTCTTAAGGGCGCTTCAAAAATAGAGGATGATGACGACAACGCGCGTCCCCGTTGATAGAGCGCTTCAGCCAAGTCAACATCTTGGATGAGCATTAACAGATGCCCCGCTCGTAAGTAATCTTGGGCATTCTCAGCCTGAAAGCGATCCATGGCGGCATGGGCGTTTTCATAAGGTTGTCTAGAATCTTGCGCCAACAAAATGGCCATGGCTTCTACCAAGGGAGCATCCACACTGGCATCTTGCGGGGGCCACAGAGCATCAAATTGAGGCCGAGCGTTATTGGCATTGGTGGTCAAGGCAGACGGCTCATTCAGGAGTGCCACGGCCAGGGTCTTGGCAGGGCTATCATTGGCTATCGCAATAGAAGAGGAGATCGACAGAGGCGGCGCAGATGCCTGGCGAGTACCATCAGCGGCTGAGGCCTGGTTTTTTAAGCGCCAGCGCATGGCGCTTATCATCAGCAAGGCTTCTGTTTGGCGTTGAGCACTGTTATGGCTAACAAGGACACGCTGCCAGCCAGAGAAAGCCGCCGTCAGATCACCAGGCGTCATGGTCACTTGAAAGAGGGGAACAAGCGAGGCGTCCGCATCCGCCACCCAAGCGCTCAGCAAATCCGGATCAGCCATGGCGGCGCGACGAAAATACAACGCCGCCTGATCAATATCGCCAGACTGTTGTGCCGCAGCAGCCAGAGCAAGCAGGCTTGGAATATGCTCTGGGGCGAGGCTCAGTATGGTTTGCGCACATTGCAGCGCAGCGGCCGTATCGCCAGATTTTGTATACGCCTCAGCCAACAAAAAAATAGCATCCGGCGCGGCCTGCAAAGGCTTTAAAATATCGATGGCTTGAACATACTGTTGACTGGCAACTAAATATCGCCCCAGAAGCGTCATAGCTTGGGCATCGGATGAGCGACGATCCAGCACTTCAGCCACCAAAGGACGTGCACGCTCCAAATTAGGTGGTTGCCCGCTCAAGAAGAGTTCTGCCAAGGCTTGCGGCAAAAGTACACGATCAAACGTCGGAAGGGATTGAGGATTTTGAAGCAGCTCACTCAACACCTGATAAGCCTGCGCACGATATCCCATTTTGGCTTGCATCCACCCGGCAAATAGTCTTGCGGCAGGAGAATCCTCTATTGAGACCATGGGCGGGGTGAGTGTTTTTGGCGCAATGGGTTTCCATGGGGGCAGTTGAGCCGCCTGAAGATGAAATTGTTGCTCCAGAGCAATGGCCTGTTTTGCCTGGGAGGGAGCAACCTGAATGGCGACTTGATAAGCCCGCTGGCTAAGCTCATCTTGGTGTTGCCATGCCGCAACCCGAGCCTGCCTAAGGGCTTCTTCAGCCGAAATAGCCCAAGCAGAGGCTGGCAAGAGTGCCAAGCAAACAAACCCTATCGCAATGATATTTTTGGCTTGACGCTGAACTGGCAGGATTTTCATAGGAGGCTCGAAGACGGGCTATGCGAATAAAAATACTGATTTTACTTGAGTCGCACGCAAACAAGGCAACAAAAAAAGGGGGGCATCCTAAATGACATCACCTTAAACATCATGATTGAGACATTCTAGCCGAATCGCCTGAGCTGAGATATGGCCGCCATCATGGCAGACACATGCCAACTGCCCAACCCCAGAAGTACCCAAGCTGTTGGCCAAGGTTCACTGCCTCCAATCAGCACAACCATCAAGCCATAGCCTGCCATTCGCAATAAACTGCCCATCCATCGATGGGATTTAATGGATCGTTGGCTTAATGGGCTTGTTTGAGTTGATGGATAAGCAACCGGCCACAATGCTTTCCAGAAAAGCACACCCAATCCACAACCTGCTAACCAGAATCCCATCCAGTTGGCATGTCCTATGCCCCATAAGCCAATGCTCACCAAAATCGATAAAACACCATAGCATTGCCAACTTAATAGCAACAGTCGCTGGGTCTCAGACGGCAATGGATTGCCTTCAGAAAACGGTATTGATACTGTTTTTAAGCGTTTCAAGCCGCTGAAAACTTTCAGGCTATTTCTCATGTGATGCGTCCCCCTCTTGGTTAAAAAACAGAGTACAAATCAGGCCGCTGTTAGCCCCATTATAGCCGATAATGTTCCTCAGAAGCCTGACCATAACACCTCCTAGAGCCAGATTTTACAGCCATGCACCACAAATAATAATGCAGAGGTAAATTGGCAGTACAGGTTAAATCCTTGCCTGAGCAGCCGCAGCATGTGCCACCAAGCCTTCAGCAGTGGCCAGTGCCACGGTGGTCATCAGCGTTTTAACAGGAGGCGGCTCTTGGACTTCAACCCACCCTTGCGGGCGCAAAAATGTCAGCGGGGTAAGCCCACCACAAAACCGTGCCGCTCCAGATGTCGGTAACGTGTGGTTTGGCCCGGCGGCATAGTCTCCCAGTGGTACCGTAGCCCGATGCCCCACAAACAAGGTGCCTGCATGACGCAGCAGAGGCGTCAACAGTTCTGGCACCTCAACCTGCACGTGCAGATGCTCGGCGGCAATCTGATTGGCCATCTCTGCGCAGTCATGCAGACTCGGCAAAACGAAGATGGCGCTTCCGGCAAGACTTTTCTGCACAAAAGCGGGCAGCCTCAAGCGGGTCAGACATTCTGAAATGTGTGTTGAAACCTCGCAAGCCAACGCATCGCTCGGCGTCAAAAGAATAGCCCGCGCATCCGGGTCATGCTCAGCTTGCGCCAACAGATCCAGAGCAATCCATTCAGCATTTGCCGTATCATCGGCAATGATAGCCACTTCACTGGGGCCAGCAAGCATATCAATACCCACAAGGCCCGCTTCGCGCACAAGCCGTTTAGCTTCGCTCACATAGGCATTGCCAGGCCCCACGATCATATCAACGCGCGGGGTTTCCTCGGTGCCCAAAGCAAAGGCGGCAATTGCGTGGGCGCCACCAAGCCTGAAAAATCGATGCGCACCCACCAGATGCCCAGCCGCCACAATAACATCGCTCATGTTGGGACTGGTCAGAAAAATCTCTTTGACCCCCGCCGACTTTGCTGTAATCACGGTCATCAAGGCTGTCGAGGGCAAGGGATATCGCCCACCGGGAGCATAACAGAGCGCGCGATCCACAGCCACCCAGCGAACACCGGCACGCAAGCCTGTTTCTGGTGAAATCATCACAGGCTCTTTGACTCGGGATACTACCGCATCGGCCATCATTTGAATATTCTGGGCAGCCGCCTGAAGCGTTACAAGGGTCTCTTGAGGAACACGCTGCAATGCCGCCTGAATGTCGGCTTGGGTCAATTCAAAAGCCTGCCTGGGCTGACATTCAGAAAATTGTTCGCCATAGCGGCGGATGGCTTGGGTTCCCTCTTGGCAAACGGCGTCAAAAATAGCAGCCACAGCCTGCTGCAGCGCCGATTTTTGAGAATAAAAGCCGCTGACTGTTTGCGCCTGGTGCCCGTGGAGCCAGGAGGCGGCCTCTTGAGTTGTCAAAATGGGAATCAGACTCATTAACGATGCCGCCCACCAAGTTCACTCATCAGATCTTGCCAGCTAAGCCCTTCATCAACCGCCAATACGCTGGTCATGTAAATCAAATCTGAAATTTCCCAGATGAGTTCATCCTGATTCTGGCAAGTGGCCACTTCGAAAGCTTCTTCCATCACTTTGCGCAATAATTTTTTGCGATTGGTAAATAGCTGTGCCGAAAAAGAGTCCTTAGGCAACACTTCTTTGCGATGACGCAAGGTTTCAAACAAGGTCGGCATACTAAAGGCCGCATCCCCAAAACAGCTGGCCGAACCTGTATGACAGGCTGCACCGGTTTGTTGCACCTGAAATAAAAGCGTATCTTGGTCACAATCCACGCGCGCGGAAATCAGTTTTTGAGTATGACCTGACGTTTGGCCTTTTTCCCACAGTGCTTGGCGCGATCGGCTAAAATAAATACCTTTGCCGCTCTCTAAAGACGCCTTTAAGGATTCTGGCGAACTGTAAGCCAGCATCAAAACCTGCTTGCTATCGACATCCTGCACAATGGTGGGTATTAGCCCTTGCTGCTTCTGAAAATCCAACGATTGAACCACAACGGCTGAAAGATCAAGCATGCCTGTATAAAGTGCCATCCCCACCTGCACATCGACACCTTGTTTCATAACCGCCACAGCGTTTTCAGTCGTATTAACGCCGCCAGCAACCGTTAACGGGTGTGGCAACTGCTCTGTGAGCATCAGGACAGCTTCTGGGCTCATGCCCGCCATGCAGCCTTCATCTTCTACAAATGTGACCAAAAAACCACTGCAATAAGGCGCCAGTCGTTTGGCTCTGTCTAAAACACTTTCGCCGGTTCCTTTTGTCCAGCCGTGATCCACCACTTCGCCAGATTTTAGATGATCCAGCGCAACAAGCACGCGAGAAGGCGGGAAGTGCATCAAGAAGTCAGGCTCCGCCGAGGTGCCAATAATCAGTTTTTGAGCGCCTGCACGCAACAGGGTCTTGCCCCGCTCAACGGTGCGAATGCCTCCCCCCACACGGACATTGCCCAAGCGACACAAGGCTTTAATAAGCGCCAGATTATCAGCCGGTTTGTCTTTTTTTTGCGTGTTTAAAGCGGCATCCAGATCTATAACCGCCACGTCACCAAAGCGGTTAAAGTCTTGCACCAGCTCTTGTGGGCGACGCTCAGCAATCAGCACTCTTTCTTTCCCTTGCCTGAGCTGAACGGCTTGCCCGTCCATTAAATCAATACTGGGAATAATCACAACTGATAATCCTTCGGGGTTGAACAGTATTCGTCACATCATTCAACGATATTGTAGATCGCTCATAGGGTTTTGAAACGTCCTGATTTGATTTGAAGTCACTTCTTTGCCACGATACTCTTGTTGCAAGGTCTTGTTTCAATTATGTCAACTTCCGCATCGGCTTCAAAAAAAACAACCTCCCCACGCTCTCAGGACGTATTGGGGTGGCTTTACGCACGTCCGGTCATTGCTGTTATTGGGCGGCCAAACGTGGGCAAATCCACGTTAATTAACCGAATTGTGGGTGCTCGAAAAGCGATTGTGGATGACTTGCCGGGGGTCACTCGAGACAGGGCCTATTATGCCGCCAACTGGCAGGGTCAGAGCTTTACCGTCATGGATACCGGCGGCCTGGTGCCCGCTCATGAGTTGGATGATCCATTTGGAGGTGGCATTAACGCGCAAGTGATGCTGGCCTTGCTGGAAGCCGATGCCGTCATATTAGTGGTGGATGGCCCGGCCGGCATTTTGCCCATGGATGATGCCGTCGCCCAGAAAATCCGTGAAAGTGGCAAGCCGTGTGTGGTGGCAGCCAACAAAATTGACTCCCCTGAGCAACTGGTTTATCAGCACGCCTTCCACGAATTTGGTCTGGGCGAGCCTGTGGCCGTCTCTGCCATGCACGGCTCTGGCGGGATTGGCAAGCTCTTGAGCACCGCTCTAAAGATTGTACCCTGCCATCCTGAATCACAATCGCCTGAGGCTGAAGCCTCATTGCCTGTTCGGGTGGCTATTTTAGGCCGTCCTAACGTGGGTAAATCTTCAATTTTAAATTACCTCTTAGGCCAAGATCGCGCCATTGTGAGCCCAGAAGCAGGCACAACACGTGATGCGCTTGATGCCCCATTGATCATTCAACGTCAGGATGATGAGGGCAATACGGTTGAACAAAAAATGATTATCGTTGACACGGCAGGCATTCGCCGAAAAAGCAAGGTTGACTATGGCATTGAGCTCTTTTCTGTCGATCGTGCCTTAAAAGCCATGCGCCAAGCCGATGTGGCCATTTTAGTGCTGGATGCTCAAAGTGTCGCCGAAGACGGCGTGAGCGATCAGGATAAAAAAATTGCTTCGGCCGTGCTAGAAGCAGGCCGCTGTCTGATACTGGCTCTCAATAAGTGGGATCTGATTGGCAATAAATCCCCCAACCTGATGAAAGAGAGCGAAAAACGCTTGCGCGCCGAGTTACCCCATCTGAATTTTGCGCCCTGCGTTTTTGTATCGGCCAAAACCGGCCAGCGGTTGAATAAACTGCTTGATATGGCGGTTAACATTTCTGAAAACGCACGTCGGCGCATGAAAACCCCCCTGATTAACCAGATTTTACTGGATGCCATCACCATGAGTGCGCCACCGCCAGTGAAGAGTCGCCAGTTAAAAATTCGCTACGCCACCCAAGTGAGTACGCAACCGCCCACGTTTGTGCTGTTTTGCAATGATGCCCATTTAATTCGTCCAGCCTACCAACGCTACCTTGAAAAACAGCTACGCAGCCGATTGCACCTGGAAGGCACGCCTATTCGACTTGTCTTTCGGGGCCGCGATGATTAAAGCCATCATTTATGCCGCCAGCCATCGAGCCACATCCGGTGCATGGTAGCTAATCACCCAATCTGCCCCAGCACGTCGAAGCCCCGTGAGTAACTCCAAAACAACGGCGCGCTCATCAAGCCAGCCGGCTTGAGCAGCCGCTTTTACCATGGCGTATTCTCCTGAGACGTTATACGCCACCAACGTCCCTGCATAAATATCGCGCACATCTCGAATAATATCCTGATAGCCCAGCGCAGGCTTTACCAGGATCATATCTGCACCCTCGCCAACATCGAGGGTGACTTCTTCAATGGCCTGACGACGGTTTCGAGCATCCATCTGGTAGGTTTTTCGATCACCAAACAGCGGGGAGGAAGCCGCCGCTTCCCGGAAAGGGCCGTAGAGGGCACTGGCAAACTTTGCCGCGTAAGACAAAATCAAGGTGTCCTGAAAGCCATCTTCATCCAAGCTGTTGCGAATCCAGGCCACGCGGCCATCCATCATGTCAGAGGGCGCAATAATATCAGCCCCTGCATGCGCTTGCGACACGGCGATACGTCCCAATAACTCCAGAGTCGGATCATTGAGAATCTTGCCATCCATCACGATGCCACAATGCCCGTGATGGGTGTAAGCACACAGACACGTATCGGCAATGACCAGCAAATTATCTCCAAAATTGGCTTTTAACGCCTTAATCGCCAACTGCGAAGGTCCCTCATCACTGTAGGCAAGGGTACCTTGACCATCTTTTTCGTCACACACGCCAAAAACAATGACACTTTTAAGGCCCAGCCCAAGGTTTTGCTCGGCCTCCTGCAAGAGGGAATCCACAGAATATTGAAAGACTCCTGGCATGGAAGCAATGGGTCTGGGATCCCCAGGCTGATCGCTCACAAAGACAGGCCACACAAGCCGGCTGACATCAAGCACGGTTTCCGCACACATGTCTCGCAATAATGGGGTTTGACGCAAACGGCGCAATCGAACAGATGGGAACATAATTAGGATACTATCGCGATTGGCTTTGCGATACTATGAGCAAGATACATTGAGCGCAAACAAAACACGATCTTGCAGCACCCTGACAAAACGATTTAGCGTGGCATGTTAGTTGATTGATTTGTTTTAAACACGGTTATGACCCCTGAGCAATTAAACGATTTACTGGCTGGCAGCCCGCTTCTGAGCGTTCTGGACGTGAAATCACTCGTGCTGGATTATTTAAAAACCCAGCCCTCAGAGGCTCTGCTGACATTGTTTGAAACGTTTTTACCTGAGCTGGATGCTGACATTGTCGCCGGCTACCGCTACATGAGCCGAAAGTAGCAGATTCCTTATTGGATTTTTGCTTCTTGCGCTCGGCTCTGTATATCGTTTTGTAAAATTGCTCGCAGTGCGTTAGCAACTTTTAAACTTGAGCAGGGTTCATGCAAGCATCTGCAAACCTTCTGAGGCAGAAACTTTGAGCGACACTGTGTTGCAGGTGCCAACCTTTAAAATGCTTTCAACCTTTAAAATGTTTTCAATGGCATGAGGCATGTATGATTTTTTATCCGGGTCAACGTCAATGAGAATCCAGTCGCCAACGTTTGGCTATGCGGGCAATTTCTCCGCCAACTCAGCCGAAGTCTATCGCGCGGCGCAATTGGTCAAATCAGACCCGACGCCGGTTGGCGTTGCGGCAAGCTGCTTTTTAACCCCCTATGGTTTGCAGCCATTTTTTCAGGTTGTCACAGCGGCCAACTATGGGCAAGCGCTTCAAGCCGGCAGATTAATTGCAAGCGCCTAGGCATCTTAAGGCAAGCTTTGCCCTGAAAGCGCAAGCTGTGTATACTAACTGCGTTTAGCCTCGCTGATTGCTTGAGAATATAGTGCGCCCATGCAAGAGCCCGTGTTGCATCACCCTGTGGCTTCATCTGCTTGCAAGCATGCTCAGATGATTTTACCCCCCCTGCTGTCAGAGTACAGTGCATCTACCGGCGCGCAGCAGGCTTTGACCACTTCCGACGACCCTCTTTTGGCGATGCAGCAGCATGTGGGGCGTGTGGCCTCTCAAATGACCCAGCAGCTTCATCAGCACACCGGCGCGCTGTCGAATACCCGCACACTATTCAAGCAACTTCTGGGAGATCTGCCAAAAATCAGCGAGGCCTTTCAGCTGGCCTTTGCAGGGCGACAATTACCGCCCTCTGTGCTGGAAAAATCGCTTTCAACCCATCGTATCTCAGCGCAGATTGACCCCGACTGCTCGGTCGGCATGCTGCATCTGCTCTGGCAGACCATCAGTTTTACAACGCGGGGGAATGTAAAACCGTTGGCGCTGGCGTTACCCAATCAGGCGCCACGCTTTACAGGGCGCATTTTGGCCGTCCATGGGGATTTCTTTGAATTAAGTCATCGTTATGGGGATTTGGCGGATTTTACGTGCCTATTGCCCTACGAAATTGCGTCTCTGTACATTCCCGATGATCCCAATGAGGCGGTGTATTGCATTGCGCCTCACGCGCAGGCGGAGCCGCCGCTTCGCTACCATCAGGCGGATGCGGCGCGTCAGTTTTTGCTCAAAACCGTGGAAATGGTCTGTGCCGGCGGCTTTTTACACGAGTCGAGATAGCGTAAATAAAAAAATTCAACGCTTAAAAGAAAAGAAAGCAGATACGTTCAAAACTTATACGTTGCAAAAAAAACGGCACCCAGCAACAACGCAAACGCTACCCAGTAATTCCACAAAAACTGCTCCCGAAACACCGCCACACTAAAAATGACAAACACCAGCAACGAAATGGACTCTTGCAAAACTTTCAACTGCGTCAAGCTCAGCGTGCCATACCCAATGCGATTGGCAGGAATCTGAAAAAAATAGCCCCCCAGCGCAATCCCCCAACTGAGGAGAACCACCCCCCAGAGCGGCGCCTTTGGAAACTTCAGATGCCCATACCACGAGGCGGTCATAAACACGTTTGAAACCACCAACAACAGCATCGTCACCCACGGAATACCCATCAGCGTGGGCGGCAACAAATCATTGAGCTTCATGCACAACCACCTCACAAACAGGGGCTAAAACCCAGGAGAGAGAATCTCTTTCAAGTCATCCAGGGTGAGGAATTTGCCCATACTGCGGTCGGCCGCAATGATGCTGTCCACCAAATCGCGCTTGCGCTCTTTAAGCGCCATGATTTTTTCTTCCACCGTGCCTTTGGCAATCAATCGATACACAAAGACGGTCTTGGTCTGCCCAATACGGTGCGCCCGGTCAGTGGCCTGATCTTCGGCAGCGGGGTTCCACCATGGATCGTAATGGATGACGTAATCAGCACCGGTCAGGTTAAGACCCGTACCGCCTGCTTTGAGGCTAATCAAAAACACCGGAATGCGCGAATCACTATTGAAGCGGTTCACCGCCCCTTCTCGATCTTTGGTTTCGCCGGTTAAATATTCATACGGAATGCCGACCTTATCGAGCCATTCTCGAATAAGCTTAAGCATTTCCACAAACTGGCTAAACAGCAATACACGGCCTTTTTCGCGAATAATTTCTTCCAGCAAGTCTTTCATCACCTCAAACTTACCAGATTCTTTAATTCCCCCTGACAGTTCGGCGGAAAGCAATTGCGGATGACAACACAATTGGCGCAATCGCGTCAGGGCCGTAAAAATACTGCGTTGGCTGCCTTGCACCCCGTCTTTATTAATGGCATTGAAGACCTCGTTGCGCGTTTCCTCCAAAATGTCCAGATAGCGCTGGCGTTGATCATCGGTCAGCTCGCAGTAGGCCACGTTCTCAATTTTCGGCGGTAAATCCTTGGCCACGTCTTGCTTCATGCGGCGCAATATAAACGGAAAAACCTGTTTCTTGAGACGCCGCTCGGCATCACGGTTGCCACGCTCTTCAATAGGGATGGTGTATTTCTGGCGAAACACATCGGGCTCGTACAGGAAGCCGGGCATCAGGTAATCAAAGACGCTCCAAAGCTCGCTCAGACGATTTTCAATGGGAGTCCCCGACAAGGCCAACCGGTGATCGGCAATCAGGCTTTTGGCAGCTTTGGCCGTTTGCGATTGCCAATTTTTAATGTTTTGAGATTCATCAAGAATCACGTAGCGGAAGGGGTAATTCTTCAGCGCATTGATATCACGTCGCAGCAGGGCATAGCTGGTAATGACAATATCAGCGGTGGCGATTTTCTTGTATTCCGTGTAGCGCGAGCCACCCGTAAGGTTAATCACGCTTAATTCTGGCGTGAAGCGGGCAATTTCATTTTCCCAGTTAAACACAATACTGGTAGGGCACACGATAAGGCTTGGCCTCTGCCCATGCTCATTTTTTGCCTGTTGTAACACCGTCAAAGCCTGAAGCGTTTTTCCAAGCCCCATGTCATCGGCCAAAATACCGTTAAGACCATAGCTATACAAAAACCATAACCAGTTAAACCCTCGCACCTGATAAGGCCTCAGCTCCGCCTTAACATTGCTTGGCACATCAAGCTCCTGCATGTCGCTGACAGAGGAAATCACATCCCAAAATTTCTGGAAGCCCTTGCTCATTTTGAGCTTGACCCCTTGATCCACGAGTTCTGCAATCAGACCCGCCTTAAACGTCTGCACTCGATAGCGATCACTGCCCAGATTTTCGGCATCAAACGCCTGAATAGTCTTGCCAAATTGCAAAATATCGGCCAGCGGAATTTCCACAAAGCCGGCACCAGAGAGGTAAAAATACTTTTTACCCTGCATCAAATGGCCTTGCACGTCATCGAGATTCATCACCTGCTTGCCGATGGTGCAATCAATTTTCATTTCAAAGCTATCCACTGAATCTTTTGAAAAATCAATTTCTGCGCGAATTTTCAGTGGATTTTTAGAAACCTTTAAGGCATCCAGAGAGTGAGAGCCGATGGTTTTTTTGTCCCAATCTTTACCCCAGTGCTTGGTTTCTGCCATATGAACCGCATCAATAGCGTCGTCGCCTTCGGCCTGAAAAAAGCTCCCCTGCACCGGATCCAGTCGACTGTCGAGTAACTTTTTGAAGGCGGCATGCTCTTCGCGCAAATCACGACGAATCCAGTAAAGTTGCTCCTCTTTCTTTTTGACAATCATGACATAAGGCGTCTCGGGCGCCGATTTGCTAAACGGAACTTCCACGCCGTCATAATTGAATGACAGGCTTAAGCGCAGGCGCAATGAAGCCGGATCAATCAACTCCAGAGAGAGGACTTTCTTGGGGGGTTTCTTCTCCAGGCGTAACTTATCAATAAACTCAGTGCCCTCAACGTCAACAAGTTTGCGCAGCTTGGGCAACTCTTCATACATAAACTTGCCGCCATCGGCGTCGCGAATATCTGAAAAAGTGCCTTTGGTCAAATGGCCTGGCAGCTGACTTAATGTAATTTTGAGAGGAAAGACATGATGCTTGTAGCGACCCCACGGCAAATCACGTCCATAAGTGGTCAGCTCTTCAAGCGGATAAACGTCGTAGGGACGCTCTCGAATCCAATGCAAGGAGGTCAAGACGTTACCTGCCATGGAGACATTGACGGAGAGCAACAGCTTGAGGGGATCTTGATGAAACACCAGACGCAAGCCAGATTTTTCGCGGACTTCTTCTACTTGTGCCAATAACGGTATAAAGTCACCCAGCTTGGTTTTTGGCAGCACAAACCAGCCCTGAGCCCCCCCGGAATTGAGTTGCTCAAGCTTGACGAGCAATTGAAAAATGCTCATTTCGCGTCGTTGAACTTCGTTCAGGCCACCGGGCTGCTGGAGCGCTTTTTTAAGCACGGTTTCGCTTTGATAGACGGCCTTGCCGTTTTTGCGATCCATGGCTCGGATGGCAAAAAACTTCGGCTTTCGGTTCTCGTCAATCCAGAATTGATAGCGGCCTTGAAAATCATCCAGCATGTCGTCGTTGGCAATGTCATCTTCAAGCGGCAAATGCCAGTAGGCCTCCCACATGTGATTTTCAGCGGCCGTCAGAGCAACCGCCACTGCGTGCTTACACCAGGGCTCTTCCAGCGGGCAGGTGCACGAGGGCACAAACGGATACTCACTGCGGGTGGGGTCATTAAATTTAAGCCGGGTGACGTAGGCTTTTTTGAAATTGCCCTTGATTTTGGCTTCAACGCCCTCTTTGGTGAGATCCATGCTTTGAATGCGGCGATCTTCTTTGAAGTAATTATAGCCACGTCGCCAGGCACCGGCGGGAGCCATGGCCTTGACAGCAGCAAAGTTCAGGATGGGGTCGTGGTCGGCAGCAATAGTTGTTTGAGGCATAGGGATCGGTTAATTTTTATCAAAAGGATATCAATAATTGCTCCAAAAAATGGCGTCTGCATCCGTCAAATTAGCCCTGCGGACGGTTGTCATTTTTGGCAAGATGTTAACGTGAGTCATAAACAAAAAACTGATGAAAGCACTGGCAAGGCTTTAAAAAACTCTACCTGCGGTACGGCTCGGCAAACAGGCTATTACTAAAACCTAAAACCACCAGAGCCCGACCCGACAGGGACAGAAGCGCGTCTTTCACTCATCATACTCCAATTAAAGGAAAATCAACCCCTTCAGGTTGCTAAAACCCGCTAAAAAAAGAGCGACGTTGTGGGCGCCTCTGCCGATGTGCCAACTCAATAGCTGCGTGATGGGCGGCTTGTTCGAGTGCATCTGACAACGGGCGCATCAGCGCTGAGGCTTTAGGATGACCGTATCGACGGATGAGAGCTTTAAGCAAAAGCTCATCGCTCAAGGCGGGGTTTTTGGGGAGCAGCGCACCATGCAGATACGTGCCATAGATATTTTCAAAGACGGCACCCTCCTCACCCGATTGACCATTGTTGCCATAACCTGCCAGAACGGTGCCTAATGGCGTAAGGCCTTTTTGCTGGCCTAAAAAGGTTTGACCACTATGATTTTCAAAGCCCACCAGCGTGGTACCATCTTCACGCCTGAGTGCGATATTGCCAATCAGGCGCTTGGTGCCGGCAATCGTATAAACATCCAGCACGCTGAGCCCACGCAACTCAGAACCCTGATGCGGCTTATAGTAATGCCCCAACAACTGATACCCACCACAAATGGCCAGCATGACCACTTTTTGTTGTGCCGCCTGACTCATCGATTTTTGCTTAAACGCCAATAAATCTTCTGAAACTGCTATCTGTTGCGCATCTTGGCCGCCACCGATAAATATAATATCGGCCAGTTCAGGGTCAAAATCCTCACCGAGCCCCACAGGTCGAATATCTAGCGTTATACCGCGCCACAAAGCTCTCTGCGCAAGCGCCAGCACGTTTCCGCGATCCCCATACATATTAAGCTCGTGAGGGTATAGGTGCAGAAGCGTCAACGAAAAACTCATGAGGTCAGCGGAAACGTCGATTGAGGGGCAATAGGCTCAGCCTGCGGGTGAGGAAACTCATGCAGGCCAGGCAAAAACTTCAAGCAAGCCCCTTCAAGACGTTTTTTTGCCTTTTGCACAAAACATTCTAACTGAACCGCATCCAGCGTGGCTCGGCCGTATCGTGCCGTTGACATTGTTTTTTCAAATCCAGGGCCAAGCCAAATGGACTGGCAATGGGCAAGAGCCTCACCCTCCAAAAGGGGTGCAAACGCCTCAAAGGAGGCCATTTCTTTTGGCAGTCGCCATGCCGCCCGTGGCAAAGCCATTTCCGGATGATCCGGCTGACGATGTTGTAACGCTTGAATATCGTCATAAATCAGGCCAGATAAGGGCCAGTATGCACTCAAAGAAGGAAGCACCGCACGCAAGGCATCAGAAGCCTCAAAATTGACTGGTGCATCTAGCCATAAGTCTGGCCAAGCATTGGGTTGCAAGTCTTGTTGACGCAATCGATGCGCAGCATCAATGATGCTGGCAGGATTGGCGCTCAAAAGCCCAGACGGGGTTTGCATGGCGCCGGCCAACAGACGCACACGAACAAAAGCAGCTTCGGTGACCAAAGCCACACTTAGCGCAGAAACCGGATCGTTGGGTAAAATACTCAAGCCAACCGGTTTTTGTGTCAGATCTTTAACCATAAACACGGCACGACAAAAGAGCGCCGTTGCGAGGCTATCCAAGCGGTCTTGGTGGCGATAAGGAATATCTGCCGTGTTTTCGAGCACCAAGGCATCCACCCCGGCTGAACTTAAAGCCAGGGCTTCTTGTGCCAGCTGATCCCAAAATCGATCCAGTGTGCCCGTCCAGCCAGCCGTACCAGGCAATGGCGGCATAGACAATATGCCAACCCACTGACACGAGGAGAGAACTGGCGTGTCCGATTTATCAGGGAAATGACTCTGGTGTATCATACGTTGTGTTGATATTAGAATGGCTTACAAAATCTTTATACTAAAAAATCGCCGAAAAGCTGAATATTCAGGGTAAAAGCGCCAAAAAAACGCAAAATAGAAATTTAGCCCCGCCAAACGCTTGCAAGCGTTATCCTAACATTAACGCCCATCACTCCCAAAAACTTGGTATAATTTCTTTCAGATTTGATATTGATACAAAAGGTTTTTATGATTTCTTTGACGCGACTCAATGGGGTTACCTTCTGGCTGAATCCTGATCAGATTGTGACCGTTGAGGCAACGCCAGATACGGTTCTGGCACTTAAAAGTGGCGAGAAATGGGTGGTTCAAGAGTCTCCAGCTGTCGTGTGTGAGCGAATCCTGCATTATCGTCAACAAGTCGCCGTAGGTCCACTTAATTGCGTGGATCTGCCTTTATCGTCCTCCGGATAACCCAAACAATGAAGCCGACAAAAATCATGCACAACGCTTCCGCGTGGCAGCGTATCAACGACCCTGTAAGCGGTTCATGGGCTCATGGCTTTATGAGCATTTTTTAAGCTGACTCATAAAGCGATCGGCTTTGTTATTAGTCGTGGCATAATTTCGTTAATTATTCGTTCTGAAGGATTTACTTCCAAATGATACTGTCAGGTAATGGCTTTGAGGTTTTAGCGGCGGGGTTACTGTCGGCCAGTTTGGCTCAGCTTACCAAGGTGGCGCTTCATTTAATGGCGCGCAAGCCCTTTAATTTTCGTTTATTGGTAGAAACTGGCGGCATGCCAAGTACGCACACCGCTTCAATGACAGGACTCTCCACTGCCACAGGGCTTGTCACCGGCTTTGACTCGGTAGATTATGCCATTGCCCTTGGGGTAACACTCATCGTGATGTATGATGCCGCGGGCGTGCGCCGCGCTGCGGGACGAATGGCAGGTATTCTGAATCAAATGACACGCGAGCTCTATGAGCATCATCCTGATAAGGTGCCCGAACGCCTGCGAGAGCTCTTGGGGCATACTCCTATCGAGGTGTTTGGTGGTGCCTTGGTGGGTGCCAGTATTGCATTAGGGCTGCATTATTGGGTATTTATCCCCCATTAATCTCTTTCGGTGTCAGACGAGTGCGGTCTAAGGATTTTTCAAAATTTTCTGAGGCTGCGCTGCAAGATTTTAACGCCTCAAGGGGCAGCCTCATAAAGTCGCGTTCAAAGAGCCTTGGATGGGGCACAATCAGTTGGGGGGAGAGATTAATAAAAAGGGGCTGATTCTCGTGCCAAATTTCAAGAATATCGATATCCACCGTGCGCGGTCGAGAAGCTTGAAAAGCCCGTTTGCCTCCAACCTCAAGCGCCAGCCCACTGCCAGAACAGTCATCAGCGCTTGCGTTCAGCCGACATCGACCGAGGGTGGCTTCAATGTGCTGACAAATGCCTAATACCGCCAGTGGCCTCAAGTGGGTTTGACAAGACACAACGGTATTGAGATAAAACCCCTGGGCAATAGCGCAGCCATGAGGCGCAGATTCTATGAACACGGGGCTCACCTGAAGCGCTAGGATATCCGCCACAGCTCTCAAGTGCTTGATGGCCAAATCAAGCCAAACGCGCCGATTACCCAAATTGCTGCCAAGACCCAGATAAAGCGTATAGGGCGTGTTCATAACGTTCAATATAGCTTAATGACACAAGGGGCTGAACAAAACTTAAACCACAGAAGCATCAGCCTGAAATGTGAGGTTCAGACACTTGGCTAGCCTGTAAGTTTAAAAATGTATCATAGAGCGTGTTTGCGCGAGTAAACCAGGTCTCTAGCAGGGGGTTTAAAACGTCTTGCGGGGCGTCTTCTTGATGCTCATTGTCAAATGATGAGGCCAACACACCCTGAGCCTGACTCGTTAAGGCTTGCCAAGCACGCAAGACACTCGAGAGATTATCTGCATTTTCAGAAAATACCTCATGCCACATGGCATAGGGGCTTGCTGCCAATCGCAAATGGCCGGCAATACCGGTGCCTTGAAACTGCAATAAATCCACAGCGTGTTGGGGGTCCTCACGGCCCGCTTGATCCAACAAATTAATGAGGAGCGTGGAATACAATTGCGGGAAATGGCTGATAAAGGCCATAATCATATCGTGACGAGCCGGGGTTAACGTAATGACTCTGGCCGCACCGAGCCCAGCAACAAACGCTTGCAAGCGAGAATCAACAGTAGCGCCCTCTGGTGGACAAAAAAGCCAGGGTTTACCATCAAACAATGTCGCCTGCGCCATGGCCAACCCCGAGCGCTCTCGCCCCGCCAGCGGGTGTCCCCCTATAAACTGCTCTGGAAACAGGCTCTCCCCCAAGGCACAGATTTGACGTTTGCAGCTGCCAATATCACTTATCACGGGGTTGGCATCAGGAGGTAACACATCCGATAGCCGTTGTAATAGCTCTCGATTGGCGCTCAAGTGGGCGGCAATGACAATCAGATGGCTGGTGGCTAGAGAGTCTGCATGCTCTGATGGTGTAGGATTGGCAAAAATTTCTGAAATATCTGAATAAACACGCTGAAATACTGCATTAGCCTCATCATCCACCAATAATTGGGCGTAAGCCTGAACGTCAGCGGCAGCATCAACCGCTTCAATCCATAACTCTGGCCATGCCCGCCGCGCAGCCAAAGCAACAGAGCCCCCAATAAGCCCCACCCCTACCACAGTCAACCGTTGAAATGGATACGGTGCCACCAAGCATGACCTCAATATAAACTGGCTAGAACATGAGACTTTGCTGACTCCAGAGCGGCATGGGCGTGGGTTGGCAGCTGGTGCAGTGCCTCATCAAAGGTTCTTGAAATAATTTCCGGGTATTTGTCTGGTTTTGAGGGGAGAGTTGTCGATTTTTTGGCCAAAATATAGGCTTTACGACTCCAGGCTTCCACTGCAGCCGGAGCGGCTGGCTCAAGATCCAACTGATGCTCCACCGCGTTTAAGGCCTTGTCCCAGTCTGATTGCTGAAGATAGCACAGACTCAAAAGCATCCAAGCCAAATCGGCTTTAGGATATTGAGCCACCGTCTCTTGGAGCTGATGAATGGCTTCTGGGATTTTTCCCTGAGCCAAAAAAGCCTCGCCTAGGGCGACAAGCGCTTCTTGGTAGCTTGGCAAAATAGTCAAGGCGTACTGAAATTTTTGAATGGCCTCGTCAATATCCCCCGCAGAGAAAAGTGCCATTCCATAGTAGAAAACAATTCTGGCTTGCTTTGATTCTTGTTTTTGGCTGGATTCATAGCCACAGGAGGCTTTCATTAAAGCCAATGAGAGGGCGGTATCTGCGGCAGAGAGTTCGGTTTTTGCAGGTTCCAAAGGCAGCTCAGCATATTTGCGGTAAAAAGGGCGCAAAATTCTAACGGCTTCCTGGGCTTGACCGATATCACTCAACACCAAGGACAAACTGATGGCCGCTTCCTCATGAGCCGGACTCAGAGCCAAAACTGTTTCAAACGCCACTTTGGCCTTACTGAGTTCATTGGCACCAAGATAGTGAGTCCCAATAACATACTGTAAACCAGCATCCGTTTTTGCAAGCGGCTCTAACGCCATTAAAACTGAAACAGCCTCCTGCTGACGCCCCAATTTAAGCAGCAGAACGACTTTTTGTAGCTGCAAGCCAATATGGGCAGGCGAAAAAGTAAGCCCTTCAATAGCCGCGTTGAGCGCCTCTTCAAATTGACCCAAGCCATTCAAAATATTTACCCACAAGGTATAAAGCTCAGAAATTAAGACCGCAGAGGCATGATCCGATAACCCCTGCGAGGGATTTGAGGCCGCTGCACGCGTTAACTCCATGGCACGCAAAATAACCGGCAAGGCGTTCTCTGGCTGATGAAGACGGTATAAAGCACTGGCCAGCCCCACATAGGCATCTGGCTGATGCGGCACCATCTGAATGGCTTGTCGGTAGTTTGCAATGGCAATATCGAGTCGACCTTGACCAGCCAGGGCATCTCCCAATGCCAGATAGACTTCTGGGCGTTCTGGGTTGATGTTTAGAGCCTGTTTTGCTTTTTCAATTGCTTCTTTGTAGCGCCCCTGACGGTTAAGCGCCACACTCCAGCAATAGAGCGCATCGAAGAATCTGGCATCCAGTCGCAATGCATCGCGGAAGCGCTCGATAGCACTGTCATAGTCTCCGGTTTGAGTGGCAATTTCGGCAAGGGTGGCCCCCCAGAGAAAACAGACCTGCGGCTGGGATGGATTTAACGATAAAGACAGGCGAAACTGCTCAACCGCCTCCTGAAACCGGCCACAAAGCGTCAGAGAGATGCCCCAATGAGTGTGTAAGTCTGGCTGATTTGGGCGCAATGCCAACGCCTGCTGATACCGTTGGTGCGCCAGCTCAAACTGACCTTGCGCCATCAACACGGCGCCCCACATCAGGTAATTAGAGGGGGCATCGGCATCGCGTTCGATGGCAGCCTGAAACTGCTTGGTCGCTTCATCAAGACGGCCCAGTTTCGCCAGGGCAATTCCCCAGTTGGTGTAACATTCTGGTCGACCAGGAGCCATTTGCGTGGCTTTTTTGAATTTTTCAAGAGACGCCTCAAGCTGCCCTGCTTCGGCTAGCTGTACACCCCAGTTTAAAAACGCAGAAGCGGCATCCGGCGCACTCGAGGACGCCTTCAGGTAGACATCCACAAGGACGTTATATTGGCTTATTTTTTCCAAAAATCCACGGATGAATTGCTGCATGGGAGGGGCTATGGACTACAGATCCTGCTGGTGACGTTCAAGGGCAAGCTCATTCAAGAGCGTTGTCATTCGGCTGCCACGCGCAAGGCCATCATCTAGAATAAGATGCAATTGAGGCGTATGGCGCAAAACGATTCGCTGACCCATCACCGATCGAAGCCGTGGCAACTGAGCCTTAAGCTTTTCGAGCACACGCGCCTGAACCGCCGGCTCAGCCATCACACTGATAAACAGCTTGACATGCTGTAAATCACCGCTGACCTCGGCATCGGTGACCGACATCAGGACACCTTCAAGCTCAGGATCTTGTAAATCTGTCGTCAACAGGTTACCCATTTCTCGAATCATCGCCTTGCGAATGCGATCCGAGCGGGAGAAATCTTGCCGGCTACTGGCAGAGCGCTTATTAGAGGATGACATCATCAAAAGCTCCTACAAAGGGAAATCTGTCCCGAGGGTTTGCCTACTATCATACACGCAAAAGCATCTAGAGAGCCGAAATTTTTTAGAATTTGTGATAAGCACCCGCATCTTGAGATGCATGACACACGCCAGAGCCAAGAGCAGCACCCATCTAAAACCCTAAAAGCCAAAAATTATATTTTATCTAAAATTAGAAAAACGCAACAGACTGTAATGTTTGAGCTGTCAAGTCTTGTGGGCTTGTTAAAAACCACTATAATAAAGACAGTAAGTGAGTTTGTTGGATATCAATTCAACCGAGTCGCTTTTAACTAGAGGCAGGGCAGCGTGCGCGCTAAGCAAGAGGTAAAATCTCTTGGTCTGGTGCGGTCTACTGTTTCTGAGGCTCTAGGAAAGTCCCGGATAGGTGTGTTTTTACGCATCTTTTTCGAATGGCTTCGTCGTACGCCTGTCGATTTGCTCGACGATAGTGCTCTCCGCTTAGCTTTAGGCGGAGAGCACTGCTTTTAGAGGCTATAAATTGGTTTGCTTCGGGCTCAAAGAGATTTCAAGGCTGTTTTGGGATTTACAAGAACCACAACCTGGCTATAATGAGGTCAGGCTGTATAAAGAAGTTTTATAAACAGTGCATCTTATGAAAAATAAAAATCAATCGTCAACGTGTAAATTTTGGGAATTTAATGAAATCGCTCACGTCAGAGAGTCGCTTGAGATTGAGTTACTGTGTTAAATCAGCAGGCCTTTTAAGATTACTTTTAAGGTTACTCTGCCCCACGGCTTAATTCCCTTTTGACTTGTGCTCATGGACTTGAATCTGCATTGTGTTTATTCAATAATTTAACGATAATATCCAAGCTTTTTCATTGTCTGTTCTCCTTTGACATTTTTTTGAAAGTTTACCAATAGCACCCTATCTCTTTGTGAAACGAAACCCCTAACTAAACTGGATACTGATTGAGGCAAAGATTTATTTTAAAAGTTTGTTAAAAAATTTTGTTATAACCATCGTTACGATATGTTAGTCTGGCTATTGCTATAGAGGGAAGTAGGACTTATGCCCCCGGTTGCTACCGAAGATTTTCCATACACCGCAAAATATGTGCGTGAGCTTCTAAAACTGGATGATCACGACATGATGGCTTACGCTGAAGCGCTGTCGATTACACCGCGTGCCGATGAACAGGCCGGAGGCGTTGTTTTCTCAGCCAAAGATGTTGAGCTGATCCGAAAAGCCATGGCGTTAACCACCCAAGGTGAGACGTTATCCACAGTGGCGCAAATGTTGGGGCGTACCCCTGAAGAAGCATCATTGCCCGCATCAACCCCCATGAGTCGTAAAATGGCCTCGATGGCTTCATCAAGCGCTCATATGGCGCAAATAAAGCCCACCAAAGATAATTTAGCGCTTGTGGTTGAAGCCGTCAGCCAAGCCAAGGAAAGTATCTTGAAAGATCTCTCCCGCTTGCTGGATGACAAGCTGGCCGGCCTGGATGAAGTGGTCGTAGAATTGATTCGCTGCAAAAGTGAAAACGATTCACTCAAGCATCAGCTGCAAAAAGCGGTGCAAGAGAAAGAAGCCATTCAGCGCGAGCTCGGGCGCTTTAAGCCCGTTCAGTTTGGCTTCTATCGCAAGGTAGATTAAGGCAAGACTCTTTTTTATAGAAAAAGGCGCTCAATACGTTGGCGCCTTTTTTAGTTTCTTTTAAGAATTGTAACGCTTGCGCGCCCAAGAATAACAATAATGGTTCTTGAGAGCACTTAGACTGTTCATTAGCCCATTGATTTTTAAAGAAGGATATTTTCGCCATGAGTCGCACACCGGTACAAATGAGCTACCCAGGAAATGCAAACGATATGGTTGCAACTCCCTCATCTATCGCCCCCCCCCCCCCGAGAAGAACGATTACACTTTTAGATCGAGCGATTGCTTTTCGAACAGGCGCTTTTACCTTTAATGCAAATTTATTGCAGCAATGGCCAGATCATAAACCAATACCAAAGATGTATCAAGCTGCCATCATTGAAAAACTCGCCGAATTTGAAGATTTAAACGCAAAAAGAGCTCGAGTGGCAGGCTCTTATTTCAGACGCACGTTTGAAAACGGTATCTCGGCACCAATAATTATCAGCAGAACCATCCTTAAACTTTTAGGAAAATGGCGTTTAGCCAAAAACCTTGCAACTGATAGTGTTCGAGAGTTTTATTTAAAACCATTTAGACAACTTCATTTAGATCGTCTGAATCCTAATAGCCCAATAAATGCCCGCTATTTTTCAACACTTTTAAAAAAGTATATTGATGCCTCAAACGTCGCAAATTTAAGCAATGAGAAACAAATTGGAGAATCAATGGCGGCAATTACTGCAGACAAATTAAAATCTAATCCTCGTGAGTGACTTTTGATTGAAATCTGCCCAGTGTCTGTTTATAAACAGGTTGCATTTTATAGAAAGCGGCAGATTTGCATTCTGCACTTTTTTTGTTTTCAATAAATCAGCTGGATTTTTGCCTAATTTTTTTCTACTTAACCTCTTTTGAACAGGATTTTTCTAGAATGCTGGTTGGTTTTGTATTTCCCGAAAACCGCGCCAAAGCCCCTGCTAGCGCGGCTCCAGCCGCATCTCGTTTGGTTCGACCCATACCCCAGTCAAGCGTTGTCCGTTTTCTTTCTGCAAAAAAACTACCGACATTACTTGCAAACGGAGAGGCCACTATTAACGGCCTGAGCCTACCAACATTTGAGGTTCTTGATGTTGGTGCTCGGTTTAGTCGGGTTGCTCTTCAGAGCGGCCCCGAAAGCACTATTTACGTTCAAACTCATGATGGGCATTGGCATCCGGTTGACGCCAGTGCGTTTCAAGCTCGCCAAATAATCAAGTCCATTCAGGCCATTTTGGGTGCTCAAAGAGCCCATGCCAACACTCTGAAGAGTCTTAGTAGAACGGCCGTGCCTCTTGCACGACCAGAAGAACTTTCTGCTTTTCATAAGTTTGCAACAAATATTTTCATAAGTTTGCAACAAATAATAGAATGGGTACTCCTATTCCAGACAAGGCAGCAGCAGCTGTTAGCAACATGATTGTTCAAGCATCAGAACAAGCCGCTTTGACAAAGGCCCCTTCGCCCACGCTCTTCAGTCGGATGTCCTCCATGCTCGAACGACTGGCAAACTGGCTTGATGCGCTTGTGATGCCGCCAGCGCCACAAGGGTTCTCTGCCGTGGGGTAAGCTATCCGTGGTTTCAATGGCTATTTGTAAAAAGGCGTGTCATTAGCATCCATGCCCTCTAA